>JABMNB010000819.1 GCA_013205335.1 Rhodospirillales bacterium | reverse complement strand
TTCGACTGCGGCACCAACATGCGCATCGGCGCGCGCGGAGGTCCCGATTCGGTGCGCCAGCAGTCGCAACTGATCCGGCGCTTCAACCCGACGAACGCCGACTTCGATCCTGCGACCGCGCTGGGTCTGGTCGATTGCGGCAACGTCAAACTCACCCCGTCGAAGATCGTCGATGCGTTCGAGCGGACCGAGCAGGCGGTCGATCGCATCGTCCAGGCCGGCGCGGTCCCGATCACCATCGGCGGCGACGGCTCGGTCACCGTCCCCGTCGCGCGTGCCGTCGGCAAGAAGTACCCGAAGATGGCAGCGCTCCATATCGACTCGCACACCGATTCCTACCCCTATGGCTCGGAGGAAAAATACAACTCCGCCACCCAGTTCACGCATATCGCCGAGGAAGGCCTCGTCGATCCCGAATTCTCGTGGCATGTCGGCATCCGCAGCACGACGTACGCGCAGGGTGTCGTGCCGCGCGCCATGAGCCTCGGCTACAAGGTTGTCTCGATCGACGAGCTGATCCGCGGCGGCTTCGCCCAGCGCATGGCAGAGTTCCGCGACAAGGTCGGCAAGCGGCCCGTCTATCTCTGCTTCGACATGGACGTGTTCGACCCGTCCTGCGCACCGGGCGTCTGCACGCCGTCGTGGGGCGGACTCAGCGCCCGCGAAGGCATCGACCTGCTGCGCTGCCTCACCGACCTCAACATCGTGGCCGTCGACGTGAACACGGTGAGCCCGCCGCAGGACGTCAACGGCATGGCCGCCCACCTCTGCTCGCATGTGATCTACGAGACGCTGGTGCTGCTGTGCCGGCAGATGGGGCTCGACGGCGTGAAGTAGCCGGCCCATCTAAATCGTCCGTCATCTCGACCGGAGCGCCCCTCGGAAATCTCGGGGCGGGCTCCGCCGCGAAGTGGAGAGATCTTTTCTCGGCCGATTGCCGGCTCTTGGTTGAAAAAAAGGTCTCTCCGCTTCGCCTCGCTGAGTTTACCCTGAGGTATTCGAGGGGCTCGGCTCTGGTCGACACGACGGAGTAGCTTCAGCGCAAATACTTCGCGAAGAACGCCTTCGTCCGCGACTCGGCGTCGGGGGCACCGACCGCGTCGTAGGCGAGGCGATGCTCCCTGCCGGGCGCGCCGGGCACGGTGCGATCGGCGACCTTGGAATCGAAGCTGTGATAGGCGTTGGGGTAGTAGACTGCATCGACGATGCCGCCGCGCTGCAGACCCGACACCAGCGTCCGGCAGCGATCGGCCGGCGTCCAGTCGTCCTTGTCGCCGGCCAGCAGCAGGACCGGAAAATCGATGCCGCCGTCGAACTGGGGGTTGCAGCCGGGATAGTAGGCGACGCCCGCCGCCAGGCCGCGTTGCGCCAGTCCGAATCTCTTCTGTGCCGAGCGGATCACGGTCGAGCCACCATGGCTGTGACCGATGATGCCGACCTCGCCTTTCACCACGTCCGCTCGCGTCGCCAGATAGTCGAGCGCACCGGCGACGTCGGCCACGCGCATGTTGGGCGTGATCGTACCCGGCGTCGTGCACACCGCCTTCGTGCCGCGCGGACCGAAGGAGTCCGGCGCCAGCACGAGATAGCCCCAGCTTGCCAGCAACCCGCCCCAGACATCGGTGTGCCGGTTCGTGCCGGCACAGCTGTGCGCCAGGATGATCGCGGGGAACGGCCCGTTGCCCGGCGGCTTGTAAACCCAGCCCTTCACCTCCGGCCCCGCCGGACTGCTGCCGACGGCGATGCTGGGGAAGCTCACCGGCTGTGCCCAGGCGGGCGTGCCCAGCAGCAGGAGAAGCACAATCGCGAACGCTCGGATCATGTCGCCCCTTATCCGCTGGGGACGCGCCACTGGAGTGGTGCGCCCCCGGCAAATCACTCCGGTTGGATTCCCGCCTGTTTGGCGATTTCACCCCAGGTCGCCAGTTCCTTCTTGATACGCTGGGCAAAAGAATCGGGCGACTCGCCGCCGGGCAGGCTCGACAGGTCGCGGATCCTGGCCACCATCTCGGGCTCGGCGAGGACCGCCACCACGTCGTCGCGCATGCGGTTGGCGAGCGCAGGCGGCATCTTGCCGGGGCCGAACAGCGAAAACCACGCCATCGTCTCGACGCCCGGCACGCCGGCTTCGGCCATGGTCGGCACGTCGTCGAGTCCGGGAAGCCGCTTGGTGCCGCTCACTGCCAGCATGCGCAGCGTGCCGGCCCTGTGATGCGACATCACGGTGAGCGGGCTGGTGAAACCCACGGGGATATGGCCGCCGGCCAGCTCCTGCATCATGGGCGCGGCGCCCTTGTAGGCCACGTTCTCGATCTTCAGCCCGCTCTTCACCCGGAACAGCTCGCCCACCATGCGCGTCGTGTTCTCGGTGCTGCCGAACTGGTACTTGCCGGGATTGGCCCGTGCCGCCGTCATGAACTTTTCCATCGTGTCCATGCCCGCCTTGGGCGAGCCGACCAG
>JABMNB010000818.1 GCA_013205335.1 Rhodospirillales bacterium | reverse complement strand
GATCGGGCAAGACCACCGTCGCCAGCCTGCTGGCGGAGCGGCTCGGTTGCACGTTCCAGGATGGCGACGACCTTCACCCGCGTGAGAATGTCGAGAAGATGCGGAGCGGTACACCGCTGACCGACGCCGACCGCCTGCCCTGGCTGGAGGCGATCGCCGGTCACATCGACGCCTGGCGGGAGAGGGGCGAGGCGGGCGTCATCACCTGCTCGGCGCTCAAGCGGATCTATCGTGACATCATCGTCGGTAGGCGAGCGGACGCGAACCTCGTCTATCTCAAGGGCACGCAGGCGCTGATCCATGGCCGCCTCATGGCGCGCACCTCGCATTTCATGCCGGTCGGTCTGCTCGACAGCCAGTTCGCCACGCTTCAGGAGCCGGCGGAGGACGAACGTCCGATCGTCGTCGATATCGGGCCAGGTCCGCCGCAGATCGTGGAAGAGATCGTTCGAAAGCTCGCTGTCCGAGGCTGAAGGCCGGTCTCCGGCGACCGGAAGGAGGCCGGGCGATCTGCACGCGCCCGTGGAACTTCCTCGTAAAGTGGGCGTTTGCCTCCTCAACTGAGGAGATTTCCAATGAATGGCATCATCTATCTTGTCGGCCTCGTGGTCGTCGTCATGTTCGTCCTGTCCTTCCTCGGCCTGCGGTAGGAGGCGGGCATGGCCGTCGCCACCACCACCGCCGATCCCGTCGAAACCGGCCCCTTTCGCTATCTCGACTGGGGCCCTGTGATTCTTGGCGCCCTCGGCGCCGCAGCCATGTCCATCGTCCTGCTGGCCTTCGGCTCGGCGCTGGGTCTCAGCGTCGTGTCGCCCTATCCTTATGCCGGTATTTCGGGGAAGGGCGCCGCCGTCCTGGCGGCGGTGTATCTCGCCCTCGTCATGGTCGCGAGCTTCGCGGCGGGCGGCTACATCGCCGGCCGCATGCGCTCGCCCTGGCGTACGACGGACGAGGTCGAGAGCCAATTCCGTGACGGCGCGCATGGCTTCGGCGTCTGGTCGATCGGTGTTCTGCTGGGCGCGGCGCTGGCCGCCTCCGGCGTAGGCGCCGTCCTCTCTGCCGCGGGTAAGGCCACGACCGCCATCGCGGCGGCGGGTACTGCAGGCGCTGCCTCCAACCCGGCGTTGGGCCAGCTCTCGCTGCGACCCACGGACTACGCGATCGATCGGCTCCTGGCTCCGGCCCCGGCCCGTCCGGCGGATACGGCGATGGCACCCGCAGCTCCGGGCGGAGCCCAAGGTGCCCCGATTGCCGGCATGCCGGCTCCGCGCGCGCGCACCGATCTCGAGGCTCCCATGGCCCGCGCCCTGGCGGCTGGCCTGACGACGCCGCAGCTCGACGTCCGCGATCGCACCTACCTGGCGCGCCTCGTGGCCGAACAGACGGGCATGTCGCAGGCCGAGGCCGAAAAGCGTGTCGACGAAACTTTCGCCGATCTGAAGGTCGCCGAACAGAAGGCCCGAGATGCGGCTGACGCCGCGCGCAAGACGGCGATCCTGGCGGCCTTCCTGGCCGCCGCCACTCTGGCGATCGGCTGCGCCGCCGCCTGTGCCGGCGCCGGACTCGGCGCCCGCCATCGCGACGAACGGACGGCCGTGACCTTCCTGGGCTCGACGCGGTTCTGGTAGCCATCGTTAGGATCGAAGTTCGGCGCCGGCGTGGTGTGATCACCGCGCCGGCGCGGCGCGCGAACAAGGGTCGAAGTGTGACGGATCGGCGACCTCGGGCCCGAGGGCCTGAGTGCGTCAACGCTGCGCGCACGTCTGCCCTTTATGAAGAGGCAATGGGACTACCAGCGCGTCGGTGGAAGGTTGCTCCCCAGACAAACTCTGACATCGTTGCTGGGCACCGTCATTCGACGTTAGCACTCGCGTGAACCGCCCTCTGGGCTTCTATCGGGAAATCGAAGACCGCCGATTTCCAGCGAAAAGGCTGGCGCTCCCTACGGGATTCGAACCCGTGTTTTAGCCTTGAGAGGGCCACGTCCTAGGCCTCTAGACGAAGGGAGCATAGGGCCAGAGCGGGGTTGATAGTCGAATGGCTGCGCCGACGCAACCCCGCTCGTTCAGCCGGGTTTGCGGCCCGCGATCCGGGACAGGACGCCGGGGACGAAGGGGTGGACGGCCACGTCGGCGAAGCCCGCCTCCTGCAGATATCCCTTCACCTCCGATTCGGTGTGGGCGAGGCCGGTGCTGTTCTGGATGGCCTCGTTCAGGCCCCACAGCGCGGCCGAGAGCGGGCCGTTCCTGTCGTCGTGCAGGGTCTCGCCGATCAGATGCATCTCGCCGCCGGGCACGAGGGCCTCGAACGCCTTGGCGACGACCCGGCGGATCAGGGCGGGCTCGTATTGCGGCAGGTTGCTCGCCATCACGACGACGTCGACGCCCTGCGGGAACGCCGTCTCGGTGAAGTCCCCGGGAAGGGTGCTGACGCGGCCGGTCGGCCCGTTGGCCGCGATGTATTCGTCGGCCACCACCGTGACCGGCGGCAGGTCGAGCACGATCGCCTCCAGGCCGGGGTAGGTGGTGGTCGCCACGATGCTGTAGGCGCCGGAGCCGCCGCCGAGGTCGAGCATCCGCTTGCGGCCCGAGAGATCTACGCTTCGGCTGAACAGGCGGGCGGCACCCATGCCGATCGAATAGGTGGCAGCGTGATAGCGCCGTGCATCTTCGACCGTGAAGTCCACGTAGGCGCCGAGCCGGT
>JABMNB010000817.1 GCA_013205335.1 Rhodospirillales bacterium | reverse complement strand
TCACCGATGGCGAGCTGCGAGGTGGCGGAGGCCGAAGCGGCCCCGGCGCCGCCCATCATGCCGCCCATCATCGACTGCAGGCCGCTGCGGGCCGTCGTCGGCGCCGCGTCAGGCAGAGCCTGGCGCGAAAGCGGATTGTTGCCGGAGGGCGCGTTGCCAGCGGGCGCGTTGCCAGCATAGGCCGCAGCACCTGCCGCGGCGGGCGCGCCGCTGCGGGACTTCCACAGGCGCACGGCGAGATAGGCCAGGCCGGCGATCAGCCCGAGCTGAAGCAGGAAGCCCAGCATCCCGGCCATGCTGCCGAGGCCGGCGCCGAAGCCGCCGCCCATCATCATGCCGATCAGGCCGGCGCCCAGCATGCCGCCCATCAGGCCGGTCAGGAACGGGTTGCGCGACATGAAGCCACCGGGCTTGGCGGCCGCGGCCGCCGCCGGATTGGCCGACGGGCTCTGCTGCTGCGGCGTGGTGCTGCGCTCGACCGGCTTGGAGGTCGGCGCGGTCTGGGTCGGGGCCGGCGCCTGGCCGGACTTGCTGCCGCGGCTGCCCGAGCCGCTGCCTCCGCCCGCACGCGCGTCGGCGGGCGACGGGGCCAGCGACGGCACCGCGATGATCAGAGCCGCGAGGATCGCGAGCCAACGAAACTTGGTCATTTGGTCATCCCTGTTATCACCGGGCCCGTTCAGCGCAGATTTGGCCCGGCATTTTGCACACCTTATGTTAGGGCTCTTTTCCTGCAGTTCAAGGGCGCAACCGGCTCCCGGGCCTGCCGTTTGACGTTTTATGCACATGCCCCGTGCCGCCCCGATCAGCGCCCGGGCCGTGGCCTTACGATGGCGTCCGGGCCGAAGGCCGGGGCTCGGGGTCAGGCCGGAAAAGACGCTGCGGCCAAGCGGTTGGCGCTACGGGCCGTGCCGCCTGCGGCGCGCGCCGAGGCCGAGCGCGGCCAGGAAGGCACCTGCCTCGACCGGCTGGAAAAGGCCCGGCAGCTCCTCGAGCGCGCGGAAAAGTGAAGCGATCCAGCTCATGTCCTCGAGGTCGAGCGGTCCCAGCAGGAAGAAGAGACTTGCACAGGCGACCAGCACGGTAGCGGCGACGGCGACCCGTCTGGCGATCGGCGCCGGCCGCACGGGGACGACGCGATAGAGAGTGCGCCCATCGCGCAGCTCGATGCGCTGCGCCACGCGGCGGCGGCGGCGAGGCTCGGGCTCGCGCGGCAGCGGAACTTGCCTCACGGACAGCGCATCCGGGGCGGAGCGTCGCAACCGGTCATCCGCCTCCTTCTTCGGTGCCGCCGCGAGGGCGGTCAGCGGATCGGGCAGGAGAGCGGCCATCGGACGCGACGCGCGGCTTTCAGCCTCGTCCTTCAGAGCCTGCGGCAAAGCGAGCGCCAGGCGCACCAGCGTGAACGACAGCCAAACCGTCAGCAGCGGCAGCGCGATCCGGAAAACGACGTGCGTTCCCGGCGTCGTCCATGCCCAGGCGCTCATGGTGCCGCCGGCGACCGCCATGGCGATGCCGGCGACGATCACGGCGACGGCGGTGAGGCGGAACAGGCGCGACGACGACATGCGCCACGTAAACCGATGACGCTTCACGGCGTCAACAGCGAGAGGATCGCCGCATAGTGGATAGAAGCGGCGACCAGCACGGAGGCGTGCCACAGCGCCTGCTGGTACGGCAGGCGGCTCGACAGATGAAAGATCGTCCCCAGCGAATAGACCACGCCGCCCGCGAGAAGCAGGAGGAGTGTCCCCCGCCCCACCGAGGCCAGCAGTTCTTCCACCGCGATCAAGCCGATCCAGCCCATCAGGAGATAGAGCGCCACCGACAGCTGCTCGATGCGGCGCGGCTGCAGGAGCTTCGCGGCGATGCCGAGCGCCGCCGCCGTCCACATCACCGCGGTGAGGCCGCTCGACCACGGCTCGCGCAGCTTGAGGATCGTGAGCGGCGTATAGGTGCCGGCGATCATCACGAAGATCGCCGCATGATCGAACCGCCGCAGCCAGTCGCGCCGCGGGCTCGCCAGACGAAGATTGTAGGCCGCCGAGCAGCCCAGCATCGCCAGCAATCCCACGACATAGACGAGGATCGGCGCGACCTGGCCCGGCAGCGACGACCGCGCCGCCACGATCAGGATGGCGACCGCCCCGGCGACGCCAAGCACCAGCCCGAGCGCGTGGACGGCCGCGTCGGCGCGCAGGTGACGATCGCACTCCGGGTTCGCCATGCGCCCACGATGCGGTCGCCCGGCGCCTCCCGCAACTTCTTCCGCGCCGGCGGGCGACACTCCCATCCGAAAGCGGCGCTGTCCCGCCTCGTCCGTCCCGCTCGCCTGCACGCCACGGCGAGGGCTACAATGGCGCCAACACGATCATGGAGGAGACACGAGACATGTCCGACATCGCCTACACGCCGATCCTGCCCGAAGGCTGGCCGCGCCCGCGCGGCTTCTCCCATGGCGTCGTTGCCACGGGCACGCGCAGCGTTCGCATCGCCGGACAGATCGGCCGCGAACCTGCGCAGGCGCACATTCCCGCCGACGCCGATGCCGGCACGCAATGGCGCATCGCGCTCACCAACCTCGTGGCGGTCCTGAAGGCCGCGGGCGGCCAACCGCAGCACCTCGTGGCGCTGCGTGCCTACGTGACCGACATCGCCGAGTTCAACGCCGCCGGCGCGGCGGTCGGCGCCGCCTGGGGCGCCACGCTCGGCCGCCACTTCCCGGCGATGACGCTGGTGCAGGTCTCGGCCCTGATCGATCCCAACGCCAAGGTCGAGATCGAGGGTGAGGCGATCCTGCCGTAAGGTCGTCGTTCGCGTTAGGCGTGGCGCCGTGCGAAGCCGCGCGATCCCTCCAGGACGACGTCCCTAGGGCCCCGGGCCACCGCCACCGCCACCGCCACCGCCACCTTCGCCGCCACCGCCGGTAGAC
>JABMNB010000816.1 GCA_013205335.1 Rhodospirillales bacterium | reverse complement strand
GGATTGAAGATCGGCGTGTCGACGCCGCCTGGATGCACCGAGTTGCAGCGGATGCCGTATTTCTGTTCGGCGCAGTAGAGCGCCACGCTCTTGCTGAGCAGCCGCACCGCCCCCTTGCTGGCGGTGTAGGCGGTGGGACCGGCACCGCCGACCAGGCCGGCGATCGAGGAGATGTTGACGATCGATCCCGAGGATTCCGTCTTGCCCGCGCCGAGATGCTTCATGCCCTGGATGGCGTACTTGCAGCCGAGGAAAACGCCCTCGGAATTGATCGCCTGGACGTTCTGCCAGTTCTCGACGGTCGTGGTCTCGGGATTCCCGGCCCCGCCGGAGATGCCGGCATTGTTGACCATGATGTCGAGCCGGCCTTCGCGCTGGAGGATGTCTGCCAGCAGCGACTGCCAGGACTCCTCCGATACGACATCGTGCGTTACGAAGCGGCCGACCTGAGTCTCTTTAGAGCCCTCGGCGAGGTCAGCCACGATCACGGCGGCACCCGCTGCGGCGAGCAGGGCGGCCGAGGCGGCGCCGATGCCCGAACCGCCGCCGGTGACGACCGCCACTCTCCCGGAAAGTTCATCGCTCATAGCGATGGGAGCATAGCGGCTAAACGCGTGCTGCGTTAGCGTATCCTCGTGGAGGATTGCATGGTGAAGTGGACGGGTATTCTCGGATGTGTGGTCGTGCCGGTCGTGCTGGCCGCCTGCACACAGACTGCGGGCGGGCCCCCGCCGGGCATGACGGCGGCGCAGGGCGCGGCCTATTGCACGAAGCTGACGACGGTCTACGGCGAATATGTCGCCGGGCTCAGCACCTCGATGGGCGGCGTCGGCAGGGGCGGCGGCCAGTCCGACATCGATGCCCGCGTCGCGGTCGCCCAGTGCCAGGAGGGCAATACCGCCGCCGGCATTCCGGTGCTGCAGCGGGAGCTGCGCAACAACAAGGTCGAGGTCCCGCCCCCATGAGGACTCCCTTGCCCGTGACCCGGCTTGCCGGACTGATCCTCCTACCGCTGCTGGCTGCGGCCTGCACCCAGACGGCGAGCAGTCCGCCGCCCGGCTGACGGCGGCTCAGGCCGCCGCCTACTCCACCAAGCTCAGCTGGGCCTATGGCGAGTATGTCGCGAGCGGCATGGGCGACAGCGCCGGCGACAACGACGACACCGACGCCGACATCAATGCGCGCGTGGCGATCGCCCAATGCCACGAGGGCCAGACCGGCGCTGCCATTCCGGTGCTGCAGCAGGAGCTCCGCCGCAACAAGGTGCCGGTGCCTCCGATCTGACGCCCGGCTTGGTGTGAGCATAGAAAAACCCGGACGGTCGCCCGTCCGGGTTGATCTTCACATGCTGGATTGCCGACTAGAAGACCAGGTCGCCCTTCACCAGGACCCAGCGGCCGTTCTTGATCTCCTGCACCTGGGTGATCGTCGTCGCCAGGTGATTGGTCT
This sequence comes from Rhodospirillales bacterium, assembly GCA_013205335.1. Lineage (GTDB taxonomy): Bacteria > Pseudomonadota > Alphaproteobacteria > Reyranellales > Reyranellaceae > Reyranella. The sequence goes on along the minus strand of JABMNB010000816.1, from coordinate 2,850 downwards.
TGGAGAATTTGGTCGGAGGCGAGGCGAAGATGTCCTGGTACACGCTGCCCGATTCGAGTGCGTCGAGCAGCTTCTGCCCGGTCAGGTCCTTGCCCGCGACCTGGGCATAGTGAGCGAAGGTCATCACCGTGTTGTAGCCGATGACCGCCTGGCTGTTCGGTTCCGTACCAAACTTCTTGAAGTAGGCCTCGCACCATTCCTTGACGGCACCCGTCGAGGTGTCGCGGTACGGGATGATGAAGCCTGCCGCGGCGTAGAGGCCCTCGACCAGCTCCTTGCCAAGCGCGGGAATCTCCAGAACGTTGACCGGCGTCGCGCCGAGCCAGACCGGTGCGAACCCGATCTTCTTGGCCTCGGCCATCAGGCCGATCGTTTCGCGAATGACGGTGCCCATCACCACGAGTTCGCAGCCGTCGGACTTCATCTTGGCGGCCTGGGCGCTGAAGTCGGAAGCGCCGCGCTTGTAGGTCGTGACCGACGCGGCCTTCATGTTCATCGCAGCGAGCTGCTGGGTGAAACCGTCGAACACGTTCTTACCGTACTCGTCGTCCTGGTACATGATGCAGGCCGCCTTGGGCTTCTTCCATTCGACCATGTACTTCACCGCCGCCCGCGTGCTCTCGACGTAGGGCAGAAGGTTGTTGAACTTCAGCCGCTCCTGCGGCTTCTTCGGGTCGAACTTGAAGGTGAACTCGGCCGCCGTCAGCGGGAAGAGCTGTGGCACGCCGGCATCGAACAGGACGTCCTGCGAGGCGAGCACCGTCGGTGAGCCCATGGGCCCCACCATGGCGAACACCTTGTCCTTCTCGACCATCTTCTGACTGGCCAGAACCGCCTTCTTCGGGTCGTAGGCGCTGTCCTCGGCGACGAGGCGGATTTTGCGGCCGTGGACGCCGCCCTTGGCGTTGACCTCGTCGACGGCGAGTTGCATGCCGTTGAGTACCGGCACGCCCCACACCTTGATCGGACCGGAGAGATCCTGATGAGTGCCCAGCACGATCTCGGTCGGCGTAATGCCCTGGTTAGTGACTTTGGTTTGCGCGAGAGCCGGCATCACCGCCAGCGTCGTCGTGCAGGCAAGCGTTACCGCGAATGCCTTGAGATGCATTGTCCGTTTCCTCCACTGCTGCGCTCTTCTGACTTTGCGGCGGGTGGCGCACACGACCCGGTCCGTCGTCGCTTGCTGCGACTTCTCGCCAAGTAGAGCAGTTTCGCAGCGGTTATGCACGGCGAAATGGAGGCTTCCGGAGTGTAAAAGAAAAGGCTCGGGGGACGCCCGGGCCTTTGTCGTGGAAGGGGTTGCCCCCGGTTCTTGAGGTCGCGCTTCGGCACCCCCAGCGGCCGTTCGTGACCTGCCGAATCTGGTAGACGGTGGCCAGGCGCTCGCCGGCGAGAACGTCCCCAGCCACCGGATCCAGGAACCGCCGCCCCCGGTTCGTCTGCTTCGTTTATTTCGTTTATTCGCGAGGACTCCGGCTTTCTCGGCGGCTTGCTGGGCGGCGAGGTCCAGTACTCCGCCCAGCAGGGTGGCCCTTTTGCCGACCGAACGGATCGCTACTCTTTGCTCCACCAGGCTTTACGGAACTCCATGAACTGAGGCCGCGCTCGCTCAGGCAGCTTGCGGCCGGTACATGGCGTCGATCTGATCCTTGTACTTGGTGTTCACGAACGACCGCTTCAGCTTCATCGTCGGCGTCAGCTCCTCGTCCTCGGGCGTGAGCTGCTGCTCGATCAGGAAGAAGCGCTTGATCGTCTCGACGCGGGCGAAGTTGGCGTTGACCCGCTCGATTTCCGACCAGATCAGGTCCTGCACTTCCTTGGAGCGGCACAGGCTCGTGTAGTTGGTGAACGGCACGTCGAGGTCCTGGGCGAACTTCTCGACCGTCTCGCGTTCGATCATCACCAGGCAGGTGAGGTAGGCGCGCTTGTCGCCGATCACCACGGCATCGCTGATGTAGGGCGAGAACTTGAGCATGTTCTCGATCTCCGACGGCGTGATGTTCTTGCCGCCCGCCGTGATGATGATGTCCTTCATCCGGTCGGTGATCTTGACGTAGCCCTCCTCGTCGATCAGGCCGACGTCGCCGGTGTGGAGCCAGCCGTCCTTGTCGACCGTTTCGGCCGTCTTCTCGGGCTGGTTCAGGTAACCCATGAACACCATGTCGCCCTTGATCAGGATTTCGCCGACCGGCGATATGCTGACCTGCCCGTAGGGCACCGACTTGCCGACCGTGCCGAGCTTGATGGCATGCGCCGGCATGGCCGTCGCCAGCCCGCAATTCTCGGTCTGTCCGTAGACCTCGTACATGTCGAGGCCGAGCGCCAGATACCAGCGGATCAGCTCCGGCGAGATCGGTGCGGCGCCGGTGAACAGCCAGCGGCAGCGGTCGAGGCCGATCATGCGGCGGATGTTCTTCAGCACCAGCCAGTAGGCCGCCTGGAACTGCAGCCGCTCCAGCGCCGTCGGCGCGCGTCGCGCCAGGCGGGCGTCGGCGACGGCGAGGCCGGCCGCGATGGCGCGCCGGTAAGCCCACTGCTGCAGCGGGGTGGCTTCCTTCAGCGCGATCATGATGCCGGCGTAGAACTTCTCCCAGACGCGCGGCACGGCGCCGAACAGAGTGGGCTGCACCTCGCGGATATTGTCCGGCACCGTCTCGGGGCTCTCGGCGAAGTTGCTGCAGACCCCGGTCGCCACCGAATAGTAGCTGCCGGCGATGCGTTCGGCGACATGGCAGAGCGGCAGGAAGGCCAGCCGTTCGTCGCCCTCGTACCAGGACAGCGAAAGCTCGGGATGCATGCAGTTCTGCATCGTATAGACGACGTTGCGATGGCTGTGCATCGCCCCCTTGG
>JABMNB010000815.1 GCA_013205335.1 Rhodospirillales bacterium | reverse complement strand
TCGTATAGGCATGCCCGATATGGGGCACGTCGTTGACGTAGTAGATCGGCGTGGTGACGTAATAAGCGCTGCGGCCCGACATGATGACTGAACTCCGAACGGCCGCCCCTCCCGGGGCACGAGACTCAAGCGCGTTCAGCCCCGCATTCGTTCGCAGGCCAGCGAGTCTCCGATGTCGGACCGGGGCAACATGGGCGATCTTTTCCCATGCCTCCCCCTGTCGATCAAGCTCGGCGGATCAAGGCTCGGGACCGTCGGCGCAGGCTCAGCGCGTCGCCGATTGCAGCTTCAGAAAGCTGCCCATCACGGTCTGCTTGCGGTCGAGATTGACGGCATCGGCTCTTGAAAAGAGCCCCGCCACTTCTTCCGACGCCGTCATCCAGCGATCCAGGCTGGCCGCCGCCAGCAGCCGTGCCCGCAGGCCGCTCTCCATCGGCACGACGGGTGCGGCTTCCGTGACGAGCGCGGCCTGGCGCATCAATCCCTTGAGCCAGCCATCGAACAGGTAATTGAGCGCGCGCCAGTCGGCATTCGCCTCCTCGCCGCGCTTGGCGAATCGCTCGGCGAACGCATGCAACCGCGGCATGTCGAGGTCGGGCAGGGTCGCCAGCACTTCGACCATCTCGCGATAGAGGTCGAGGCTGCCTGCACCCGCCAGCTCGAGTGCGCGCCCGATGCTGCCCTCGGCGAGACGGGCAAGCGCCCTTCTCTCGTCCGGCTTGGTGTCGGGCGAGTAGTCGCCGAGCAGATCGACGACCGTGTCCTCGCGCAGCGGCTGCAGCGAGAGCCGTCGGCAGCGCGACCGGATGGTCGGCAGCAGCCGGCCCGGCGCATGCGCGACGATCAGCAGCACGGCGTTGGGCGGCGGCTCCTCGAGAACCTTCAGCACTGCGTTGGCGCTGTTGCGGTTCATCTCGTCGGCCGAATCGACGATGGCGACGCGCGCCTTGCCCATCGCCGGCGTCATGTGCATGAAGCCGCCGAGGTCGCGCACGTCGTCGACGGCAATCTCGGCCCGCATGCGGCCCGTGTCGTGGTTCAGCGACCGGCGCAGATGAAAGAGGTCGGGGTGCGAGCGCGCATCGATCAGGTGGCGGCCCGGCGCATCGGCCGGGACGTCGAGCGTTTCCGGACCGCCGCCGAACAATCCGGCCTGGTCATGTCCCGCGAGCAGGAACCGCGCGAAGCGCCACGCCAGCGTCGCCTTGCCGATGCCGCGCGGCCCCGTCAGCAGCCAGGCATGATGCAGCCGCCCGCTCTGCTGCGCCGCCAGCATCGTCTGCTCGGCCTGCTCATGCTCGACCAGCCGGTGGTTGCGCCACGGCGGCGGCCAGCCATAGGGCCATTCGAGCTTCTCGATCGCGGCCGGATCGGACGGCGTCTTGCCGCGCGCCAAGGCTCAGGCCTCGAGATGTTTGGCGAGCGCGCCGCCGATCGCCCGGGCAATCTCGTCGATCCCGGCGGTGGCATCGATCACGACGCAGCGGCCAGGATCGGCGGCGGCAATGTCGAGGAAGCCCGCGCGCACGCGTTCGTGGAAAGCGACCGGCAGCGATTCGTAGCGCGTCTCGGTCCCGCGACGCGCCGCGGCACGCGCGAGGCCTGTGTCGACCGGCAGGTCGAGGATCAGGGTGAGGTCGGGCCGGAACTCGCCGACGGCAATGTCGTAGAGCGTGCCCAGCATGGCACGGTCGGCGCCGTGGCCGTAGCCCTGATAGGCCATGGTCGAATCGGCGAAACGGTCGGAGACGACCCAGGTGCCTCCGGCGATGGCCGGCAGCACCGTCGTGCGCAGATGCTCACGGCGGGCGGCGAAATGCAGCAGTGCCTCGGTCACGCCGTCCCAGCGCTCGACGGGGCCTTCGACCAGAAGCTTGCGCACCATCTCGGCGCCGGGCGCGCCGCCCGGCTCACGGGTGGCGATGCAGTCATGTCCGCGCGCCTCGATCGATGCCTTGAGGCGGGCGACCTGCGTCGACTTGCCGGCCCCTTCCCCACCTTCCAGCGTGATGAAGCGCCCCGCGCCACGCCGTGGGCCGTCGTCCGTCACGACAGCCAGCCGAACATGTAATGCTGGAGCATCGTGGAAACGCGCCCGAACACGCCCATGCGCGCCACGTCGGCGCCGGCTTGCAGCGGATACTCGACCGTCCGGTTGTCGGGCAGCGTGACGACGGCGGTGCCGATCCTGGTGCCCTTGACGATGGGCGCGGCGATCGGCCCGTCGAAGCGCGCGACGACCCGCGGCGACGCCGTCTGCCCGGCCGGCATCGTGATCTGTACGGCCTTCGCGATGACCAGCGGCACCTTGTCCTGCGCCCCCAGCCACACCGGCGCCTCGACCACCATGTCGCCGGCGCGAAACACCGTGGTGTTGGTCGATTCGCGGAAGCCCCACTCCATCAGGCGCGCCGTCTCCTGTGCGCGCTCGGCCATCGAGGCGAGCCCGTTGACGACCAGGATCAAACGACGCCCGTCACGCACCGCGGAGGTGGCCTGGCCGTAGCCGCCTTCTTCCGTGTGGCCGGTCTTGAGGCCGTCGGTTCCGGGCGTCAGCTTCAGCAGCCGGTTGCGATTGTCCTGACGGATGTTGTTGTAGGTCCAGTTCGTCTCCGCATAGTACTTATAATACTGCGGATAATCGTCGATCGAACGCCACGCCAGCACCGCCAGGTCGCGCGCCGTCGTGTACTGGCCCTCGGCCGGCCAGCCCGACGAATTCTTGAACACCGTCTTGGTCATGCCGATCTCGCGCCCGCGCTTGTTCATGCGCTCGGCGAAGGCCTCCTCGGAGCCGGCAAGTCCTTCGGCCACCACGACGCAGGCATCGTTGCCCGACAGGATGATGATGCCCCTGATCAGATCCTCGACCGTGGCCTCGCTGCCGAGTTCCAGGAACATGCGCGAGCCGCCCATGTTGCGCGCCCGCTCGCTCACGCGAAACCGCGTGTCGAGCTTCAGCCGTCCCGCCGCCAGCTCGTCGAACAGGATGAAGATGGTCATCATCTTCGACATCGACGACGGCGCCATCGGCGTCTCGGCATCCTTGAACAGCAGCACCGTCGAGGTCTGCGGATCGACCATGAAGGCGTGACGCGCCAGCGTGCCGATGCCGACCTGCGAGGGCGGCAGCGATTCCACCTTCGGCGCGGCCGGCTCCTTGGGGGCCGGCTTGGCCGTCGTTGCCGCCGGTGCGCGCGGCTTGGGCGGCGGCTTCTGCGGCTGGGCCGCCGGTTTCTTCGGCGGTTCCTGCTGCGCGTAGGCGGCAAGCGACAGGCCGGCCAGGCCGGTCACGGCGAGAAGAGTCACCAGGACGCGCAGCGGATTAGTCAGCGACCACACGGGCATCACCATAACCTGAACGCTTGAGCCGGTCGGCGACAATGCCGGCGGCATCTGAAGTGGTATAGGGCCCCAGCCGCACGCGGTAAACATCGCGGCCATTGGCCGAGGCCCTGGCGATCTCGGGGCTGCCGTAACTTCGGACCGCGCCGCGCTGGCGCTCGGCACTCTCCTGGGTCGAGAAGGCGCCGACCTGCACGAAGAAGCCGCTGGCCGACGACGCCGACGAGCTCGACGTGAGAGACGCCATGGTCGGCGGGACCGCGCCCGACGCCGTCTGCGGCGCGCCAAACGGGATGGCGGTGCGCGACGGGCTCGCCGCCACGGCCGGTGCGGGAGCCGGTGGCGGCGGTGGTGGCGGCTCGTAGACCGCCTGCTGGGCAACCATGACCGGCGGCGGCGCGGCCGGCACCGGCGCGGGGGCCGGCGCAGGCGCGGGGATGGGCGCGCGCTTGCCGCCGGCGAGCTGGGCCACGGCCTGCTGCTGTTCGGCGGGACCGCCGCCACCCAGCGCGACGTCCTTCACCGCGAGGCTTTCGGCCTGGAGCTGCTCGACGCGAACCCGCGCCGTGCCCTTGCCGACCATGTCGATCTCCTCCGCCGCGGTGCGCGACAGGTCGATGACTCGGCTGCGGGCGAAGGGGCCGCGGTCGTTGACCCGCACCACGGTGCTGCGGCCGTTCTCGAGATTGGTCACCCGCACGATGGCCGGCATCTGCAGGGTGCGATGGGCGGCCGTCCGGTCGGACTGGTCGTAGCGTTCGCCGTTGGCGGTCGACTTGCCGTGGAAGACCGGCCCGTACCACGAGGCCGTGCCGGTCTCGTTGAGGGTGAAGGTCTCCTGCGGAGTATAGGTGATGCCCTCGATCTTGTAGGGCTGGCCCACCTTATAGGTGCCGCGCTGGGCCACGCTGCTGCTGACACCCGCGCCGCCGCCCTTGTTGGACGAGCCGCAGGCGGCCAGGCTGGCCAGCAGCGCCGCCGACCCGCACAGGCGCAGGATTCGGGAGACGGGAAATTGCAGGATTACCGAGGCTAGCGGCATGATGTTGACATCATACATCATCTTGCGCCGCCAGAGGAGCGGCCTCGGTGGCTTTCAGGAGGGTCCGTCGCCGCCGGCGCTGCTCGAGGGACCCTTCCCGGCTCAGGCGGCGATCCGGTCCGACAGCAGCCCGACGGCAAGGGCGAAGAAGTCCGACTGGTTCCAACGCAGGATCACCTTGAAATTCTCGGTCGTCTGGTAGGCCGGGCCACCCGCTCCCGCCGGCCGCACGATGCGCCCGCCGCTGCCGGCCTGGGCGCCCGCCGACACTTCGTCACCCCAGCGCATCCCCGGCCGCCAGCCGACCTTGCGCAGGTAGTTCACGATCGAGGCGAAGACGTCGAGCCTGTTGGTCCAGATGTCCTTGCGGCCATCGCCGTCGCCATCGGCGGCATAGGCGAGGAAGCTGGTCGGGATGAACTGGCACTGGCCCATCGCGCCGGCCCACGAGCCCTTCATCGCATGCAGCCCGACATGACCCTGCGACAGGATCTTGAGCGCGGCGATGAGCTGCTCGCGGAAGAACTTGGCGCGGAAGTTGTTGTGGACCAGCGTGGCCAGCGCCTCGACCACCTCGAAGTCGCCAAGCCGCGTGCCGTAGTTGCTCTCGATGCCCCACAGCGCGACGGCGACTTGGGGCGGCAAACCGGCCGGTCCCGCGAAGCGTTCGATCGCGGCGCGGTTCTCGGCCAGCAGCACGCGACCGCGCTTGATGCGCTCGTCGGAGACGACGAGTCCCTGATAGCGCTCCCACGTCATCTTGAATTCGGGCTGGTTGCGCGCGAGCTCCATCACGCGCGGGACCTCGCGGATGTCGGCCAGCGCCGCATCGAGCGTCGCCTGGTCGACGCCCGCCCGCGCCGCTTCCTGGCGGATGCCCTGCAGCCACGCGGCCGGAAACCTGCCGTCACCCTGGGCGAACGCCGGCGCGG
>JABMNB010000814.1 GCA_013205335.1 Rhodospirillales bacterium | reverse complement strand
CATGTCGTTGCGGAAGAAGGCGAGCAGCAGGGCGAAGGTCATCGCCTGGGTGATGATCGAGAGATAGACGCCGGTGACGCGGCTGCGGAAGGCGAACCAGCCGAGCGCCAGCGCCAGCACGCTCGGCACCAGTACGATCATTGGTGCTGCAAACCAGAAGCTGTCGAAGCCGTGCCAGAACCAGGGCAGCTCCTTGTAATTCAGAAACACCATGAAATCGGGCAGGATCGGGTTGCCGTACACCCCGCGCGTGCCGATCTGGCGCATCAGGTACATGCCCATGCAATAGCCGCCGAGCGCGAAGAAGGCGGCGTGGCCGAGCGTGAGGATGCCGCAGAAGCCCCAGACGAGATCGACGGCCAACGCCAGCGAGGCGTAGCAGAGATACTTGCCGACGAGCTGCACCGCCCAGGACGGCATGCGAAAGGCGCTGTCCGCCGGCAGAAGCAGGTTCGACAGCGGCACGAAAATGCCGACCGCCAGAACCAGCAGGACGAAGAGGCGCAGGTTGCGGGTCATGCCCTGCCAGAGGAACCGTGTGACCATTAATCGACCGCCTTCATTCGACCGAGCGGCCCTTCAGCGCAAACAGCCCGCGTGGCCGGCGCTGGATGAACATGATGATGAACACAAGGACCAGGATCTTGCCCAGTACGGCGCCGGCATAGGGTTCGAGGAACTTGTTGACCACACCCAGCGTCAGCGCGCCGATCAGTGTGCCGAAAAGGTTTCCGACGCCGCCGAACACCACGACCATGAAGGAATCGATGATGTAGCCCTGGCCCAGGTTGGGGCTGACATTGTCGATCTGGCTCAGCGCCACGCCGGCCAGGCCGGCGATGCCCGAGCCGAGGCCGAAGGTCAGCGCATCGACCCGCGGCGTGCGGATCCCCACCGCCGCCGCCATCGGGCGGTTCTGCGTTACCGCGCGCATGTAGAGGCCGAGCGGCGTCTTGCGCAGCAGCAGGATCAGCGAGGCGAAGACGATCAGCGCAAACACCACGATCCAGAGTCGCCCATAGGTGATGTTGAGCTGACCGAGCTGGAAAGCCCCCGACATCCACGACGGCGCCCCGACCTCGCGGTTGGACGAGCCGAAAATCGAGCGCACCGCCTGCTGCAGCACCAGCGAGAGTCCCCAGGTGGCGAGCAGCGTGTCGAGCGGACGGCCGTAGAGAAAGCGGATGATGGTGCGTTCGATCAGGATGCCGATGGCGCCCGAAACGACGAAGGCGAGCGGCAGTGCGATTATCAGCGACACATCGAACAGATGGGGCGCCGACGTGCGAATGACGTCCTGCACGACAAAGGTCGTGTAGGCGCCCAGCATGACCATCTCGCCATGCGCCATGTTGATCACGCCCATGGTGCCGAAGGTGATGGCGAGCCCGATGGCGGCCAGCAGCAGCACCGAGCCGAGCGATATGCCATACCAGACATTCTGCGCCATCTGCCACGCGGCCAGCGTCTGCTCGATCGAGTCGGCGGCGGCCGCGGCAGCGGTCTTGACCTCGCCGTCGGAGGCGGCAGCGACGGTCTTCAGAATGCCGAGCGAGTCGCGGTCGGCGCGGTCACGAACCAGGGCGATCGCGGCGAGCTTTTGCGCCGGCGGCGAGTCGGCGGTCGCGAGCACGATGGCGGCACGCGCCTCGCTCATCGTGCGCTTGATGCGCGGGTCCTTTTCGACGGCAAGCGCCTGGTCGAGGGCCGCCAGGGCCGTCGCATCCCGACGCTTGAAGAGGGCGTCGGCGGCGCTGAGCCGGACCCTGGCATTGGGGCTCATCAGGGTGAGCGAACCGACCGCGGCCTCGATCGTGCCGCGCAGGCGGTTGTTGACGCGCACACGTTCGAGGTCGGCTTCGACGGCGCTACCGGCCGGCTTGCCGGAGATCGCTTCGCTCAGCGCCAGCCTGTTGCCGTCGACCTTGCCGATGACCGCGAGCTTGTCGGAAGTGCGGATGTAGAGCTGGCCGGCCCCCAGGGCTTCGAGGATCGGCGCGGCGCGCTCTTCGCCCGAAGTCGCCAGCGCGGTTATCGCCGCCTCGCGCTCGCCCAGACCGCCGGAGGTGAGATTCCCGACGAGGGCCGTGAGGTCGGCCGCGAGGGCCGTTCCGGCCAGTGCCAGCGATGCCAGCACGGAGAGCAGGGCCGAGAACGGGCGATGAAAAAGCATGTGCTGTGACTAACCCCGGGAGATGGAAACGGGGCGACCCGAAAGTCGCCCCGTTCTGCAAGTCCTGCGCGTCGACCTACTTGGCCGCCTTGCCGATGCACTTGTTGGCGACGGTGTCGAAGTTTCCGCAGTTCACGGGCTTCGTCCAATCAGCCTTCAGGTTCTTCGAGTCGTCGAGGATCGGCGACCACGCGGCACCCGGGACGAGGCCGGGGGTCTTCCACACCACATCGAACTGGCCGTTGACCTCGATCTCGCCGATCAGCACCGGCTTGGTGATGTGATGGTTCGGCAGCATCTCCGAAACGCCACCCGTCAGGTTGGGGACCTTGATGCCGATGATCGCGTCGATCACCTTGTCGGGATCGACCGTGCCGGCCTTCTTGACCGCCTCGACCCACATGTTGAAGCCGATCACGGAGGCTTCCATCGGATCGTTGGTCACGCGCTTGGCGTTCTTGGTGAAGGCCTGCCAGGTCTTGATGAACGCCTCGTTGGCCGGATCCTTGACCGACTGGAAGTAGTTCCAGGCCGCCAGATGGCCGACCAGCGGCTTGGTGTCGATGCCGGCGAGTTCTTCTTCGCCGACCGAGAAGGCCACGACCGGGATGTCCTTGGCCTTGATGCCCTGGTTGCCGAGTTCCTTGTAGAACGGCACGTTGGCGTCGCCGTTGATGGTCGACACGACGGCGGTCTTCTTGCCGGCCGAGCCGAACTTCTTGATGTCGGCCACGATCGACTGCCAGTCGGCATGACCGAACGGCGTGTAGTTGATCATGATGTCTTCCTTCGCGACGCCCTTCTGGAGAAGGTAGGCCTCGAGGATCTTGTTGGTGGTGCGCGGATAGACGTAGTCGGTACCGGCCAGGACCCAGCGCTTCACATCGCCGCCGTCCTTGCTCATCAGGTAGTCGACCGCCGGGATCGCCTGCTGGTTCGGCGCGGCGCCGGT
>JABMNB010000813.1 GCA_013205335.1 Rhodospirillales bacterium | reverse complement strand
CAACAGCCAGTCACGCGCAGTATGCGCGTTGGTCATGGTCTCCAGGGTCGTGAAGGTCTTGGAAGAGATGATGAACAACGTCTCGGCAGGATCGAGATCCTGCACTGCCTCGGCGAAGTCCGTGCCATCGACGTTCGAGACGAAGCGGAACACCATGGCGCGCTCGCTGTAGTGCTTGAGCGCTTCGTAGGCCATCACGGGGCCGAGATCGGAGCCGCCGATCCCGACATTGATCACATTGCGGATGCGCTTGCCGGTATGGCCTTTCCAGGCACCACTGCGCACGCGATCGGCGAAGTCCGCCATCTTGTCCAGGACGGCATGGACTTCGGGCACGACATTCTGGCCGTCGTGGAGGATCGAAGCACCGCGCGGGCTGCGCAGGGCGACGTGAAGCACCGCGCGCTTCTCTGAGGTATTGATCTTGTCGCCGCGGAACATGGCGTCGATGCGATCCCGCAAGCCGCACTCCCGAGCAAGCTGGAGCAATAGCCGCAACGTTTCGTCGGTGATGCGGTTCTTGGAGTAGTCGAGATAGATCCCCACCGCCTCGACAGAGAGCCTTTCACCGCGGTTGCCGTCCTCGGCGAAGACCTGCCGGAGATGCAGGCCCTTCATTTCCGCGTGGTGCTTCTCCAGCAACGCCCAAGCGGGCCGCCCACGCAAAGCCGGTACAGTCATTGATTGTTCCCTTGCGGACAGTGGGACAGTGTTCAGCTCGCCTTGCGAATCGCGACGCGCTTGGAATCGATACGGGCCATCAGATCGTTCCAGGACTTGACGAAGGACGAGGCGCCCTCTTCCTGGAGCCGAGCCGCAAGCGCGTCGATGTCGATACCCGCCTTGGCAAAGCTGGCGAGAACCGTCTCGCAGTCACCTCCATCTGGTGCGAGTATTTGGCCGACCTCGCCGTGGTCGGCGAAGGCTTTGAGGGTGCCCTCCGGCATGGTGTTGATGGTGAAGGGCGCAGCAAGCGCCTTCACGTAGAGTTCATCAGACGCCTTCGGATCTTTGGTGCCGGTGCTGGCCCACAGCAGGCGCTGGGCCCGGGCGCCACTGTTGGCAGCGCGCTGAAAGCGAGGCGAAGCGAGCAACTCAAGATAGGCTTTGTAGGCGCGCTGGGCGATGGCGATGCCCAGCCGGTTGGTGAGCTCAGCCGGGACCTTGCCGCTGACCGCGACGTCCCAGCGACTTATGAAGAGCGAGGCCACCGAGGCGACGGCCGGGTTCAGCCCCGCCGCGATACGCCGCTCGACGCCACGCAGGTACGCTTCGGCCGCCGCGACGTATTGTTCGCGAGAGAAGAGCAGTGTGACATTGACCGGCACGCCGGCGAAGATCGCGGCCTCGATGGCGGGCAGTCCCTCCGTGGTGCCGGGAATCTTGATGAAGAGATTGGGCTTGCCGGCCCGCTTATGGAGGTCGAGCGCGGCCGCCAGGGTGCTGTTCGTGTCGTGGGCCAGGAGAGGCGAAACCTCGAGCGACACCCAGCCGTCCACCCCATCCGTCTGGGCAAAGAGGGGGTGGAACAGTTCGGCGGCACGGGTCAAATCCGCCAGGGCCAGGGGGAAGAACAGGTCCTCTCCCGATTTGTCCGAGGACGCCGTCCGGGAAATGTCCTCATCGTACATGGCGCTGTTCTTGATCGCATTGTCGAAGATCGTTGGGTTCGATGTCAGCCCCGTCACCGAGAGATCGTCGATGTAGCGCTTCAGTGTGCCGCTATTCAGCAGCTCGCGTGTGATGTTGTCGAGCCATAGGCTCTGACCGAGATCGTGGAGCTTATTGGTTGCTTTCATCGTGTCGCCTTCAGGTTGGATGTAAGGCAGCCGCCCGCAGCCGCGCCAAGTCGTAGTCGAGCAAATCCCCGATGCGCTCGATCGTCACGTCCGCCGGCGGCAAGGCGCCGATCACTTTCGCGTCGTGCGCATACTGGCCTTGGCGCGGCAACACGGTCGTCACGCGCGCTCCCCAGATCTTCTTGGCCGCGTCCAGGATTCGCAGCTTGTCGTCTACAAGAACGTAGTGCTCGGCCGGAAAGCGCCGCTCGACGTCGTCCAGGGCTTCTTCCTTATGGATGTAAATCAGCACGTGTCCCTCCGCGACGTTGGCTAGACCTGCATGCTCGACCTTGCGCGGCTGGAAGACCACATCGCCGTCCGTCAGGATCACGGTCGTGCCCACGCTGCGCAGCCGCTTCAGCACCGCCAGGGCGTCCGGGTAGAGCCGGTCGGCGAAAGGGTAATCCATGAGGAAGGAGGACATCGAAAGGAGCTCGATCTCGCGCGGGTGTTCGACGCGAAAGCGCTGGAGGGCTCCGATATAGTCGCGATAGCCCAGCTCCACCATCAGATCCTCCAGGATACTCCAATAGCGATCGCGCGCAGCGACGCCATAGGTCCGCTCGAGATGGTCCTTCAGATCCTTTTGGATTCGGTCATTGTCGACCAGCGTGTTGTCTACGTCGACGAGGAAGACGATCGGGTAAGGTCGCGTCATGCAGCGCTTCCTCCGGGCTGGGGCGCCCAGTCATCATGCGCAAAGGACATCAAAAGCACTTTCCGAGGGGCGGCTTCAAGT
>JABMNB010000812.1 GCA_013205335.1 Rhodospirillales bacterium | reverse complement strand
CTGCTCGACCTCTTCCCGCACTATTTCCACGAGCCGTACTACGCGGAGTATGTCGGCGGCAGCATGGAAGAGTTGGGCGCCACCGCCGGGCTACGGCCGGTCTCGACCGAGAACGCCTTCCTGTCGAAGGTAGCGGCTTTCACGAAGTAGCCAAATCCAAAACCCCGTCGTCCTGAGCGGAGTCGCCCGCAGGGCGGCGTAGTCGAAGGACCTCTTTTCCGACGCACGGTGGGTCGAGACGAAAAGAGGTCCTTCGACTACGCGCCTTCGGCCCTCCGCTCAGGACGACGAAGGCTTTGTTAAAGTGCGACCTTCTCGCCGCGCTGGCGCAGGCTGGCGCTCTTGAGCTGGCCGCAGGCGGCGAAGATGTCGCGGCCGCGCGGCGTGCGTACCGGCGCACTGAGACCGCCATCGTTCACGATCTCGGCGAAGCGGTGGATGCGGTTGTTCGAACTGCACTCATAGGGCGCGCCCGGCCAGGGATTGAAAGGGATCAGGTTCACCTTGGCGTGGATCGGCGTCAGGAGGCGCACCAGCTCGCGCGCGTCGGCGTCGCTGTCGTTGACGCCCTTCAGCATCGCGTATTCGAAGGTGATGCGCCGGCTGTTGCGCGCGCCGGGATAGTCGGCGCAGGCCTTCAGCAGCTCGGCGATCGGCCATTTCCGGTTAATCGGCACCAGCGTGTCGCGCACCTCGTCGCTCACGGCATGCAGCGACACCGCCAGATTGACGTCGAGCGCCTCGCCGACCTTCGGGATCATCGGCACGACGCCGGAGGTCGAGAGCGTGATGCGGCGGCGGCTGAGCGCGATGCCCTGATCGTCCATGACGATCTTCAGCGCCGTCACCACGTTGTCGAAATTGTAGAGCGGCTCGCCCATGCCCATCATGACGATGTTGGAGAGCATGCGCTGGGCGTCGGCCGTCGGCGTCGGCCATTCGCCGTAGCTGTCGCGCGCCACCATGAACTGGCCCACGATCTCGGCCGATGTGAGGTTGCGCACCAGCGGCTGGGTGCCGGTGTGACAGAAGGTGCAGGTGAGCGTGCAGCCGACCTGGCTGGAGACGCAGACCGAGCCGCGATCCGTCTCCGGAATGTTGACCGTCTCGGCCTCGTTGCCATCGGCGAAACGCAGCAGCCACTTGCGCGTGCCGTCGACCGAGCGCTGCTCGGTCACGATCGAGGGCCGCTCGACGACGAACTGATCGGCGAGGCGATCGCGCGCCTTCTTGGCGATGTTGGTCATGCGGCCGAAGTCGGTGACCCCGTGCCAGTAGATCCACTGCCAGATCTGGGCGGCGCGGAACGGCTCCAGACCCGCCTCGAGCAGCGCCTCCTTCAGCCCGTCGCGCGACAGGCCGACCAGATTGCGGCGCAGATCGTTGCGCCCGTGCGCGGCGGCGCCGGGCTCCAGAATCTGCAGCGGTTCGGTGGGCAGAATGGACATTGGAGCGCGTGAGATAGTCGGCGCGACCTCCCGGCGCAACCACGCCGGGCCAAACTATTGTTTTGACTGGGCTTTTTGCCGCAGTCGCTGGCGGCGCTTGTACATCGGCTCGCCGAACACCGGCATATCCAGTTCCTCGGTCGGCGCGCCCTCGCCGACCGGCCGCGGCGCATGGCGGCCGAGGCTGATCAGACGGTCGTACATGACAAGTGCGCCGGCGGTGCCGAGATTGACCGAGAAGCGGGTCGGGATTTTCACCACATAGTCGCAGACCGCCTGAACGCCGGCCGACAGGCCCTCCCGCTCCGAGCCCAGGATATAGGCGCACTGGCGGGGATGCCGGAAGCTGGGCAGGTCGATTGCATCGTCTGTGATCTCGATGCCGACCAGACGGCAGCCCAGCGGCAGGCGGAACGCCTCGAGGTCGGCGAAGCGATAGGTCGGCACCGAAAGCGGCGTGTCCGACGTATCGGCGAGCGCGCCGGCGCGAACGTCGTACTGGGCGCGCAGGGTGAAGACGAACGAGGCGCCGAACGCGTGCGCGGTCCGGAACAAGGTCCCGACGTTCATCGACTTGCTCGGACCCTCGATACCGATGCCGAAATAGCCTTTCATGGCCCTTCGATTTGTTGCAGTAATGGAATGCAGTCGCTGCTCCCTCCGGGTAGCGCCCCGCCCGCCGTCAAACAAGGCCCTGATGACCGTTTCCTCGCAGTTGGAACACGTTCGCGCCCAGTACGAGGCTTTGCCCTATCCCGCCCGAGACCCGCGCGACGAGGCGATCCGCCTGATTACGGGCACGCCGAGCCATGTCCTCGAGATCAATCACTATCTCTTCTCCGGCCGGCTGAACTTCATCCGTCCCTTCCGGGCGCTGGTCGCCGGCGGCGGCACGGGCGATGCCTGCATCATGCTGGCCCAGCAGCTGGTCGATCGCCGCTGCCCCGGCGAGGTCTTCTATCTCGACCTGTCGACGGCGTCGCGACAGATCTGCGAGGCCCGCGCCAAGGCCCGCGGCCTGCGCAACATCCAGTTCCTGACCGGCTCGCTGCTCGACCTGCCGACGATGAACATCGGCCAGTTCGACTACATCGACTGCACCGGCGTGCTGCACCATCTGCCCGACCCGACGGCCGGGATGCAGGCACTGGCCAGCGTGCTGCATGCCGATGGCGGCATGGGCGTCATGCTCTACGGCGAATATGGCCGCAGCGGCGTCTATCCCCTGCAGGAGATGCTGCAGACGATTGCACCGCTGTCGATGGCGATCGAGGACCGGCTGGCGATGGCCAAGCGCCTGATCCGCTTCCTGCCGACGACCAACCTGTTCCGCCGCAACCCCTATCTCAACGACCATGTGACGGGCGGCGACGCCGGCCTCTACGACCTGCTGCTGCACAGTTGCGACCGCGCCTTCACGGTGCCGCAGATCGGCAAGATGGCGGCCGCTTCGGGCCTGCGCGTCGTGGCCTTCCTCGAGCCGGTGCGCTACGAGCCCGCGACCTACATGAGCGATCCGGTGATCGCGCGGCAGGCCAGCTCGCTGCCGCTGCTCGAGCGGGCGGCCTTCGCCGAGCGTCTTGCCGGCAACGTGCGCACCCACGTCTTCTATGCCACGCGCGCCGGCTTCGACACGGTCGCGCGGCCCGAGGACACCTCGGCCATCCCTGTGCTGCGGGACATGGATGCGCAGAAGCTCTCGGCCGGCCTGCAGCCCGGCTCACCGCTGGTCGCCAACCTCGACGGCTTCCCGTGGCGGGCCCAGCTTCCGTCGCTGGCGCCGCGCATCATCGCGCAGATCGATGGCCGCCGGACCGTCGCGGAGATCTACACCTCGCTCGGCGCGCAGGGCATCCTGCCGCAATGGGAGGATTTCTACGCTCAGTTCGAGGACCTCTACGTCAAGCTGAACGGCGTCAATCACCTGCTGCTGCGCTTCCGCACCTGAGTCGCGATCCGGGAGATCCGCAATGAGCGGTCAGGTCCTGGCCATCGCGCTCGGCAACTCCCTGCTGTGGTCGGTCTATCTCCTGCTGACCCGCCATGTCGTGAGCGGCGCGCAGCTCGATGCCTGGGCCTACACGCTCGTGCAGCTGCTGAGCGCCGGCCTCGCCATGCTGTGGATCGGGCGCCGCACGCCGGGAAGCTGGGCGGACCTGCTGGTCCCCTGGACGGTCTGCTACGCCTTCATGCGCGTCGTCATCAACGGCTGCACCGCAGCCGCTATCGTCTGGCTGTCCGTCACGCAGAGCACCCTCATTTCGTCCGTGAGCGTGCTGATCGGCGCGGCAACGGGCTGGGCGCTGCTGCGCCAGGCGCCGGCGAAGCGCGACTGGCCGGGACTCGCGCTGCTGGCCATCGGCATCGCGGCCTTCGCCGCCGGACTGGCATCGGACACGGCCTGGCGCGGCGTTGCCTGGCTGATCGCCTCCGAGGCCGTGGCGGTCGCGGCGTCGTGGATGATCGCCTATCACCCGCGCAACCGCGCGGCCGACCCGGCAGCGCGCAGCCGCTTCACCGGCGAGATCCTGGTCGCCGCGTCTCTGGCGCTGATCCTCGTCTGGACGCTGGCCGGCCTCGTGGGCGCGATGGCCTCGCCGTGGGCCGGCGGCGGCGACGCGTTCGGCCGTATCGACCTCTGGCTCTACGCCATTCTCGCCGGCCTGTTGTTCCGCGCCCCGGGCACCTGGCTCGGCTTCTGGACCATCAACCAGTCGGGCGTGCAGTCCTACCTGATCGCGCTGACCGCGATGCCGTTCTTCGCCATCGCGCTCGAAGCGCTCTTCGCCCGCCTCGGCTGGCTCTCGCTTCCCGGCCTGTCGACCCACGAATGGCTGGCCGCCGGCGTGATCCTCGCCGGCGCCGTCTGGCTGATCGTGGTGCGGGTGCGAACGAACTAGGCGCTTCAAGTACTGGCGAGCAACATTGTTGCGCCGACGGTCACCACGACACAGGATTCAGGGGGCGCGACATTCACTTCATTTGTTTCGTTTATTTCATTTGTTTCGTTTATTCGCCGTGACTCCGACTGATTCAACGGCCTGCTAGAGCCTTTCCGGACGACAGAGTATCTAGCCGAGTATCCAGACACTGACCTCACCCTGAGGAGCGAACGCAGTGAGCGTCTCGAAGTGTGGGCACGCGCACCCCGTCCGTTGCCCATCCTTCGAGACGCCGTGCTGAGTTTACCCCGAGGTATTCGAAGGGCACGGCTCCTCAGAGGCTGGTCGGAAATGAATTGAATCAATTCAAGCAGTTACCTCATCCTGAGGAGCGCCGCGAGGCGGCACGTCTCGAAGGATGGGCAACAGACGCCGTGCGCGTGCCCACCCTTCGAGACGCATCGCTGCGCGATGCTCCTCAGGGTGAGGT
>JABMNB010000811.1 GCA_013205335.1 Rhodospirillales bacterium | reverse complement strand
GCCTGCCGATCGAATGGAAGATCGAGGAGCAGTATCGCGCCAAGAAGCAGGACAAGGACCAGGTGCCGATCGTCGAGTTCCGGCGCGAGTGCCGGGCCTTCGCCGATCACTGGATCGCCGTGCAGCGCGAGGAGTTCAAGCGCCTCGGCGTCGACGGCGACTGGGACAACTACTATTCGACGATGAAGTTCGAGTCCGAGGCCGTCATCGTGCGCGAACTCGGCAGATTCCTGATGAACGGCGGGCTCTACAAGGGCTCGAAGGCGGTGCTCTGGTCGGTGGTCGAGAAGACGGCGCTGGCCGAGGCCGAGATCGAGTATCACGATCACACATCGGACACGATCCACGTGCGCTTTCCGGTCGTGCAGTCGAAGGGCGGCAAGCTCGACGGCGCCGCGATCGTGATCTGGACGACGACGCCGTGGACCATGCCGGGCAATCGCGCGCTCGCCTACGGCAAGGAAATCGCCTACGCGGTGGTCGAAGTCTCTGCCGTCGCCGAGGGTAGCAAGGCGAAGGTGGGCGAGAGGCTGGTGCTGGCGCGCGACCTGGTCGATGCGATTGCCGAGGAGACGAAGTTCACGCCGAAGATCGTGGCCGAGGTTTCGACCGACGACCTCGAAGGGCTGATCGCCGCCCATCCGTTCCGCGGCCAGGGTTTCGAGTTCGACGTACGCCTGCTGGCCGGCGACTTCGTGACCGCCGACGCCGGCACGGGCTTCGTGCACATCGCGCCGGGTCATGGCGCCGACGACTACGAGCTGGGCGTCGCCAATGGCGTCGAGGTGCCGGACACGGTCGCCGAGGACGGCACCTACTATCCGCACGTGCCGCTGTTCGCCGGCAAGCGCGTCTACACGCCGGAAGGCAAGAAGGGCGATGCGAATCGCACGGCCATTGCCTTGCTCGACGAGGCGGGCAAGCTGCTGGCCTCCGGCCGCATCACGCACAGCTATCCGCACTCCTGGCGCTCCAAGGCGCCGGTCATCTTCCGCAACGCGCCGCAATGGTTCATCGCCATGGACAAGCCGATCCCCGAGATCGGCGGGACCTTGCGCGAGAAGGCCCTGGCGGCGATCGACGCCACGCGCTTCGTGCCGCGCGCCGGCTACAACCGCCTGCGCTCGATGATCGAGACGAGGCCGGACTGGAACGTCTCGCGCCAGCGCGCCTGGGGCGTGCCGATCGCTGTGTTCGTCGACAAGAAGACCGGCGAGCCGCTGCGCGACGCCGAGGTCATGGGCCGCGTCGTCGAGGCGTTCCGCGCCGAGGGCGCCGATGCCTGGTTCGAGAGCCCGCCCGAGCGCTTCCTCGGCAACAAGTACGACGCCGCCGACTTCGAGCAGGTGACGGACATCCTCGACGTGTGGTTCGACTCCGGCTGCACGCACGCCTTCACGCTCGAAGGCAACGACCGGCTGAAGTGGCCGGCCGACCTCTATCTCGAGGGCTCCGACCAGCATCGCGGCTGGTTCCATTCCTCGCTGCTCGAGAGCTGCGGCACGCGCGGCCGCGCGCCCTATGACGGCGTGCTGACGCACGGCTTCACGCTCGACGAGCAGGGCCGCAAGATGTCGAAGTCGCTGGGCAACATCACGGCGCCCCAGACGGTCTGCGACCAGTATGGCGCCGACATCCTGCGCCTCTGGGTGGTCGGCACCGACTACACCGAGGACCAGCGCATCGGTCCGGAGATCCTGAAGCACCAGGCCGAAGCCTATCGCCGCCTGCGCAACACGCTGCGCTATCTGCTGGGCAGCCTCGAGGGATACTCGTCGGACGAGACGGTGACCTATGCCGAGATGCCCGAGCTGGAGCGCTGGGTGCTGCATCGCCTGGCCGAGCTGGACGGGCTGCTGCGCCGCGCGGTCGACGATTACGACTTCCACACGATCGCGACGGAGCTGCACAATTTCTGCGCCGTCGACCTCTCGGCCTTCTACTTCGACATCCGCAAGGACTCGATCTACTGCGACGCGGCCGATACGCCGCGCCGGCGGGCGGCGCGCACCGTCATGGCCGAGGTCTTCTCGTTCCTGACGGCGTGGCTGGCGCCCGTCACCTGCTTTACGGCCGAGGAAGCCTGGCTGGCGCGGCCCGGCGACATGCCGGACGGCAGGGCCGAGAGCGTTCACCTGCGTCAGTATCCCATCATTCCGTCGGCCTGGCTCGATGCCGCGCTCGGCGAGAAATGGAAGACCGTGCGGGCCCTGCGCCGCGTCGTCACCGGCGCGCTGGAGCTCGAGCGCGCCGAGAAGCGCATCGGGTCGAGCCTCCAGGCCGCGCCGCATGTCCATGCCACGCCGGACTATCTCAAGGCGTTCGAGGGACTCGATCTGCGGGATATCTGCATCACCTCCGGCGGCGATCTGGTGTCGGGCGAGGCTCCGGCCGGCGCGTTCACCCTGCCCGACGTGGCCGGTGTGGCCGTGGTGCCGACGCTCGCCGAAGGCACCAAGTGCGCGCGGTGCTGGCAGGTGCTGGAGGAGGTCGGCAAGTCGGCCGCCCACCCGCTGCTCTGCCTGCGCTGCGAAGCGGCGGTTTCGGCATGAGGCGGATCGACCGCCAGGCGATGGCCCTGCTCGCGGTCACCCTGGTGGCGGACCAGGTCTCCAAGCAGCTGCTGCTGGGCTACCTGCTCAAGGCCGGCGCCATCGTGCCGGTGATCGACGGCTTCTTCCGGCTGGTCATCGTGTGGAACCGCGGCGTCAGCTTCGGCCTGCTGGGCGGTGAGCAGGCGCTGCCGCCGTGGGTCCTCTCGGCCGTGGCGATTGCCGTGTGCATCGGCCTTTTCCTGTGGCTGCGGCGAACCGACCGTCCCCTGACCGGATGGGGCATCGGCCTTGTCATGGGGGGAGCCATCGGCAATGTTGTCGATCGCGCCCGTTGGGGAGCGGTGTTCGATTTCGCCGATTTTCACATCGGTCGGTGGCATTGGCCGGCGTTCAATGTCGCCGATGCGGCGATCGTTGTCGGCGTCGGGCTCATGCTCATCGATTCGCTGGCCGGCGAAGAGAAGAAGCAGGCGCCCTGAAGCGGCCATGATCGGCGGACAAAAGCCTACTACCAAGGACGGATGATGAAACCGACGCTCCTCCCGATTCCATTGGCCCTCCTGGCCTGCGGCACCCTCGCACTGGGCGGCTGCGGTGCCTTCGATAATTTCGGCGGCAACAAGAAAGTGTCGCCCGACGAGTTCAAGATCGTCTCCCATTCGCCGCTGACCATGCCGCCCAACGCCGAGCTGCGGCCGCCGCGGCCGGGCGAGCCGCGCCCCCAGGAAGTGACGCCCGCCGATCAGGCCAAGGAGGCGTTGTCGCCGGCGCTCGCCGGCCGCACCCAGGCCCGGGTCAATGCCGGTCCCGACGCGCCGCGGTCCGGCAGCAGCGCCGAACAGTCGCTGGTCGCTCGCGCCGGAAAGGGCGGCGTCGACCCCAACATCCGCGGCCAGGTCAACACCGACACCAAGACCCTGGCCGAGAGCGACAGATCGTTCATCGACGGCCTCATCTTCTGGCAGAGTTCGCCGCCGCCGGGCGTGTTGGTCGATCCGGGCAAGGAGCAGCAGCGCATCCGTGACGCCCAGGCCTCCGGCCAGCCGGCCTCCGGTCCGACGCCGACGATCACCCGTCGCAAGCGTGGCCTGCTCGAAGGCATCTTCTGAGTTCCATGCCGCTCCCGGGCCGCCGCTCCCTGCTCGGCGGCCTCCTCGCGGGCGTGGCCCTCTCGCCGTCCGGGCCGGCGCTCGCCAGGCTTTTTGCCGTCGAGAAGCGCAACGCCGAGACCTTCACCCTGGCCAACGGCCTCCAGGCCATCGTGCTGCCGTCGCGGCGCGCGCCGATCGTCACCCAGGTCGTGGTCTACAAGGTCGGCAGCGCCGATGAGACGTTCGGCCATACCGGCGCTGCGCATTTCCTCGAGCACATGATGTTCAAGGGCACCGACAAGGTGCCGACCGGCGAGTTCTCGCGCATCGTCTCGCGCAACGGCGGCCGCGACAACGCCTACACCACCTTCGATTCGACAGGGTATCACCAGACCATCGCGGCCGAGCAACTCGAACTCGTGATGCGCATGGAAGCCGACCGCATGACCAACGTGCGCCTCACCGAGCGCGAGATCGTGCCCGAGCGCCAGGTCATCCTCGAGGAACGCCGCATGCGCACCGACAACGTGCCGGCGTCGCTGCTCGACGAGGCGGTGCGCGAGCAGCTCTATGGGCGCCACAAGCCCTATGCCATGCCGGTGATCGGCTATCCCGACGACATCAGGAGGCTCGGCGTCAGCGACCTCACGAGCTTCTATCGCCAGCACTACGCGCCCAACAACGCGATCCTGATCGTGGCCGGCGACGTCACGACGGAACAGGTGCGCAAGCTCAGCGAGCGGTACTACGGGCCGATCGCCAACCGCAGGATGGAGCCGCGCCACCGCCCGGCGCAGGGTGGCACCGACCTGCCTCAGAAGGTGGTCCGCGCCGATGCGCGCGTCGTCGAGCCGCGCTGGACGCGGCTGTGGCTGGCGCCGTCCTACCGCGTCGGCGAGACCAGGTATGCCTATGCCCTTCAGGTACTGGCGCGCCTGTTCGGTGGAACCGAGACCAGCCGCCTGTCACGGGTGCTTGTGGACGAGCGCAAGATCGGCCTGTCGGCCTGGGCGTCCTACAGTCCGTCGAGCCTCGGCCTCACCTCGTTCGACATCGGCGTGCATCCCGCGAAGTCGCGCAGCCTCGGCGACGTCGAGGAGGCCGTGACGGGCGAGATGAAGAGGCTGCTCGACGGCGGCGTGACGGTCGAGGAAGTCGAGCGCGCACAGAACCAGCTGCTGGCCGCCGCCATCTATTCGCAGGATTCGCTGGCGAGCGGCCCGCGCATCTACGGCTCGGCGCTGAGCACCGGCGGCACGGTGGCCGACGTCGATGCCTGGCCGCAGCGCATCTCCGCCGTCACACCGGACGAAGTGCTGGCGGCCGCCCGGCATGTCTGGCGCGACGACGGCGCCGTCACGGCGCTGCTGACGCCGGCCGAAAGCAGCCGATGAAGCGGCTGCGCGTCCTGGCGGCGGCAATCGCCAGCCTGTTCACCCTGCTGCCCGTCGTGGCGGGCGCGATCGAGATCAAGGAGATCACGACACCGCTCGGCATCAAGGCGTGGCTGGTCGAGGACAGGAGCACACCCGTCGTCGCGCTCTCCTATTCGTTCTCCGGCGGCACCGCCACGGATCCGGCGGGGCAGGCCGGGATCACCGACCTGATGGCGGGCCTGCTGACCGATGGCGCGGGATCGATGGATGCGCAGGCCTTCCGCCAGCGTCAGGAGAATACCGCCGCGTCGCTGGGTTTCAATGCCTCGCTCGACCGGCTGAACGGTTCGCTGCGCGTCTTGTCGGTCAACCGCGACGAGGGCTTTGAACTCCTGCGGCTGGCGCTCACCCAGCCGCGCTTCGATCCCGACATGGTCAACCAGCGCCGCGCGCAGACCATCGCGAGCATCAACCAGGCCTCCCAGCGTCCGGGCTCGGTGGCGAGCCGCACGCTGATGGAGACGCTGTTTGCCGGCCATCCCTATGCCGCCGACCCCGACGGCACGCCCGAGGGACTGGCGGCTGCCACGCCCGAACTCCTGAAGAAACGGGCCGCGGAACTGCTGTTGCGCAACGGCCTGATCGTCTCGGCGGTCGGCGACATCGGCGAGGCCGAACTGGCTCGCCAGCTCGACCGGTCGTTCGGCGTCCTGCTCACGGGCACGCCGCCCGCGCTGCCGCCGCAATGGGTGCCGCCGACCACGGCCCGGACCGTCGTGGTCGAACGGCCGGTGCCGCAGAGCACGGCCGTCATGGCGTTGCCCGGTATCGCCCGCGACGATCCAGAATGGTACGCCGCGCTGGTGATGAACCACGTGCTGGGCGGCGGCGGCCAGCAGTCGCGGCTTTTCAACGAAGTGCGCGAGAAGCGCGGTCTGGCCTACAGCGTGTCGAGCGGCCTGCGCACCTACAGGCGCGCCTCGTTGCTGGTGATGTCCACGGGCAGCGCCAACGAGCGCATCGCCGAGGCGATCAAGGTGATCCGCGTCGAGATGGGGCGGATGCGCAATGAAGGCGTCACCGAGTCCGAGCTGAACGATGCCAAGACCTATCTGACCGGCGCGCTGGCGCTGTCGCTCGATTCGTCGGGCTCGATCGCGGGCCTGCTGCACTCCCTGCAGATCGACGGCCTGTCGCCCGATCATCTGACGCGGCGCGGTGCGCTGATCGCTGCGGTCAGGCTCGAGGACGTCCGCAACGTCGCGCGCCGCCTCTTGCGCGACGAGACGCTGACCACGGTCGTGGTCGGCAAACCGGTCGGCGTCTCGCCCATACCGTAGTTATCAGATTCGGGGATCAGCTTCGCATGCTCTACAGCCACGTGATCGACGACGCGCTCGAAAGCAAGGTGGGCAAGTCGGGATTGCACCGCGCCGCGTTCGACCGCGAGCTTGCAAGCGCCTCCTCGGCGCTCGACAAATTCCGCCAATGGAAGGCCGACGGCACGCTGCCGTTGCTCAGCCTGCCCGGCGCGCGTGACGATCTGGCGCTGCTGAAGCCGCACGCCGAGCGCTTCGCACGGTTCGAGCATGTGATCGTTCTGGGTACCGGCGGCTCGAGCCTCGGCGGCCAGACCCTGGTCGCGCTCAAGGATCAGGGATTCGGGCCCCAGAACGGGCGGCCGAAACTCTGGTTCATGGACAATGTCGATCCCGCGACCTTCACGGAGCTGGTAGCGCGTCTGCCGCTTGCCCGGACCGGGCTGATCGTGATTTCCAAGTCCGGCACCACCGCCGAGACACTGACCCAGTTCCTGACCCTGCTGCCGGAGTTCGAGGCCAGTGTGGGCAAGGCCAGGCTCGCCGAGCATGTCATCGCCATCACCGAGCCCAGCGACAATGCGCTGGGTCGCCTGGCCGGCCGCATCGGCTGCCCGATCCTCGACCACGATCCCAAAGTGGGAGGGCGCTTTTCGGTGCTGTCGCTGGTCGGCCTGCTGCCGGCGATGATCGCCGGCCTCGATGTCGGCGCGGTGCGCGAGGGCGCGGCCAGCGTGCTCGATCCGGTGCTGCAGGCCGGCGACGCCAACGATCTGGCGCCGGCCGTCGGGGCGGCGCTCTCGATCGGGCTGGCCAGGGAGCGCGGCATCGGCACCACGGTACTGATGCCCTATTGCGACCGGCTGGGTTACTTCGGCTTCTGGTATCGCCAGCTCTGGGCCGAGAGCCTGGGCAAGGGCGGCAACGGCACGACGCCGGTGCGCGCCATGGGCACCGTCGACCAGCACAGCCAGCTCCAGCTCTATCTGGGCGGCGCGCCGGACAAGATGTTCACCGTGCTGATCCTCGACACGGCGGGCAAGGGCAAGCCGATCGCGCCGGCGTCGCTGGGCGGCGACAAGGCGCTGGCCTATCTGGAAAACCAGTCGCTGGGCGACCTCCTGCTGGCCGAGGCCGAAGCCACGGCCGTGACCCTGGTCAAGAACGGCCGGCCGACGCGCATCATGCGGATCGCCACACTCGACGAGAGGGTGATGGGCGCCTTGATGATGCATTACATGCTGGAGACGATGTTTGCCGCCCACCTGCTGGGCGTCGACGCCTTCGACCAGCCGGCGGTCGAGGAAGGCAAGATCCTGACCCGCCAGTATCTTGCCGCCCGCGTATCTTCCACGGGCCGACGGTCGTAGAGCCTTTCCGGCCAAGAAAGAATCACGTGGTTTTCTAGCAATGACCTCACCCTGATGAGGAGCGTCCCGCAGGGCCGCGTCTCGAAGGGTGGGGACCTGCACCGCGTTTGTTGCCCACCCTTCGAGACGCACGCCTTGGCGTGCTCCTCAGAGTCTGGCCGGAAATGAAATGAATCAATTCAAGCAGTTACCTCATCCTGGGGAGCGCCGCGAGGCGGCGCGTCTCGAAGGATG
>JABMNB010000810.1 GCA_013205335.1 Rhodospirillales bacterium | reverse complement strand
GGCTCAAATGGAGTCGACGCGGGCCAGTCCAATGGGCCACAGCATTTCTTGAACTTCTTCCCCGAACCGCAAGGGCAGGGCTCGTTGCGTCCCACCTTGGGGCGGCGAATCGTTTCCAACCCGGGCTGCCCGACCAAAGCCCTACGTTCGGGTGCAAACGCGCGGTAGAGGTGGAGCGCACCCGCGATCATGCCAACCTGCAAGCTGTCGCGGTGCTCGCGCGTGATGGGTTCCTTGTAGGGACGCATCTCAGGGTCCTGATGATGCTCGTAGGCGAGGGCGAGGATCGGGATCATGCCTCCGCCGCGAGCATCATCGTGAAGGATCTCGCTCCATATTGCCGGGCGTAACTGGGTGCCACGGTTAAATCCGAGCGCCCAATCGTTGCATAGGCAGATCCCTTCCTCGTCCTCGAGAAGGATCGGCATATGCGGTTCGTCCTTGCCCAGGGTGGCGTTGACGGTGTTCCAGTGCCGCATCACAAGGCCAATGAATTCTTGAGCTTCGCTGTGGTCGTCAAAGACCAGATCGCCGTCTTCAGATGCGCCGCTTTGCACCACCGGCAGAAATTCGCTGGGGGCAATCATCTCGGGGCAAACGGCGAGCGCGGTGATGAATCCGTCAAAGGCTTCGATATTCGGAATGTCGCCCCCGACCACGCGAGCAAGAAACGTGGCCAGTCGGTCGATCTCTTGATCGGAAAGGGGCGCGGTGAGGTTCGTCATCGTAAGCGGATTGCAATCTCTCTCGAACCAGCCAAATTTCGTCGCCTATTGATAGAGGCACAAGCTTCATTTGTCCCTCCAGGCGCGAACAGCTCAAATTGTGAGCCCCGCTCAGCTGACTTTCAATCGTCGAACACTGTCGCCGGCTGCTCCGCCCATGGCAGAAGGGCCACGGCGGCCAGCCTGTCGATCGGCACGGCGCTCGTGCGACGCCGAAGCAGGAGGCTGTCGAGGACGGCAGGCGCCAGATATTCAGCGTCAGCCGGCCCATCGACGTCGTCGTGTTGAATGACTGGGTGACGCTGACGACACGGCGGCTTGTCGCCCTCTTGGCCGTCATTGTTCCCCTTGAAGTCCAGGGGCCCGAAGCCGGCCGCTTCCTGGTGGCATTATTGACCGCGGTACGACTGGGTAATACTATGGGTGCTGATTTTGCCGAGAAGCAGCGCCATGACCGTCAAATCCTCAATCTCACTGACCAACGAGCAGCATTCTTTTGCCAGAACCCTGGTCGATGCCGGCCGATTCCCGAGCGTCAGCGCTGTCCTGCAACAGGGCGTCGAACTCCTGCGTCAGCAGATGGAGAGCGAGGCGCTGGAGCGTGCCGCTCTTGCGGAGGTGCTGAAACAGCGCCGTGCAGGCAAGTTCGTCTCCGGCCCCAAAATGGATGACCGCCTGGCACGTATGCTGATCCGGAAGCGCCAGCCGAATGCCGTTCACAATTGAGTTTTCGGCCGAGAGCGAACACGACTTCGAACTAATCTTTGACCACCTGTTCGAAAGTTATGTCGGTTTCGGCGAAAGCTCCGAGGAAGCTCTCGATCATGCTGCGCACCGGATCATGGGTATCCGACAGGCGGCAAATCAGCTTTCGACATTTCCCATTCGCGGCACGTCTCGCGACGATGTTCTTGCCGGCGTGCGATATCTGACGATTGACCGCGCCATATACTGGTTCGATGTCGACGAGCCGGCGCAGAAAGTGCGCATTCTCGCGATCTTCTTCGGTGGCCAGGACCATGTCCGCCATATGCTGGTCCGTATGCTGCGCGAAGACGATCGTCCTTGACGGGACAACTCTGAACCAAGCTAGTCGAGACACCCCGACAGGAGCGGCTTTCCCGGCCGTGCGGCGCGTCTCGGCCCTGCCGGCGGTCATTGTCGCCCTTCACGTTGAGACCCCAAAACAGGCCATTTCTTGGAGGCATTGGCGGACGGAAAATATTCGCCGATCTTTGGTTTTGGGCCAGAAAATGTCTCTGCGTGAGCCCCCGGTCGGCAGACAGCCCCAACACGGCCGACGACGCCGTCGCCGAGGTCAGGACAGGGTTATTATCATCAGGAGGCGGCGTGATGGCGGGTTGTCCGGGCCAGCTCCTTGACCTTGCGGGATCAATGAGAGGCTTGCCGTGCCCGCTCTGACTTCCTGTCTTTCTCTTCGATCTTGCTTGCGATCTTTTGGAAGATGTCGCGCATCGGCACCCCGTATCTTGCCCAGGTCTCGCGGCGGTTGGTGAGGCCGAACACCACGCCAGCCACGGCGTCGGAACAGTCTTTGCTGAAGTTGGGCGGGTGATCGATCAGGCCGGTTTGCGG
>JABMNB010000809.1 GCA_013205335.1 Rhodospirillales bacterium | reverse complement strand
AGGTACTCGAGGGGCGGCGCTCCTCAGGATGAGGTAAGTGCTTGAATTGATTCAATTCATTTCCGGCCAGCCTCTCAGGTCAGCATCAGCGCCTTGCGCAGGCGCTCGGCGACGTCCGCTCCAAACTCGAATTCGTGCTGCGTGGCTCAGCCGACATGACGGCGGACCGGTCTCGCCTCCAGCCGGTGCTCCGGTCACGCGCAGCGCCAGCTCCTGCACGGGCGCCGGTCCGCCCTGCAGCGGGCATAGCTGCAGCAGCGGCACCGACCTCGACGTGCGCGAGATCGTGATCGCGCTGCGCGACGCGCGCCACACGCTCGTGGCCTTCGGCATCATGATGCAGCCCCTCGGGGTCCCGGACGGCACGGCCGCCGGCCTGCCGGCGGTGGCGTCGACGCGGAAGGCCCGCAAGGTGCTGCTCGTCGATGACGACGGCGATGTCCGGGCCACGGCGGTAAACCTGCTGACGACCCTGGGCTACGAGGTGCTGGTGGCCGCGAGCGGCGCGGAAGCGCTCGACATCCTGGCGCGCGACGAGGGCATCGACGTTCTGTTCACCGACGTCATGATGCCCGGCGGCATGGACGGCGGCGAGGTCGCGGAGAAAGCCAGGGAGATCCGGCCCGACATCAAGATCCTGTTCGCCTCGGGCTACTTCGAGGACGCCCTGGTCAGACACGGAAACATTGCGGCGAACACCCACCTGCTCGTGAAGCCCTATCGCCGGAGGGACCTCGCGAAGATGATGAACATGATCCTGGCGGACGAGGTTCGGGGAACCGACGAGCTTCTGCTGGTCGGCAGGTGATAGGGTGTCGGACAGGAACATGCAGTCGATGATGACCTTCGATCCGCCAGCGGCGACCTGAGCCATGCACGCACTTGTAATCATCTCCCGCTCCGGCATCGCCGCCGTGTTCGCGGCCCTGCTCCTCGCCTGGGCCGTGACCGCCGCCGCGGCCATGACGTTTTCGACGCAGACGCTGCCCGACGGCACGCGGATCGTGCTGGCCCAGGGGCCGGTCGCCGAGGGCGACGCCGCCCGGCTGCGCGTCGCGCTGCAATCGGCCGACCGCGATGCGTCCGGCTACAAGCTGCTGGCGCTCGACGGCCCGGGCGGCCAGATGATCGAGGCCTTCGCCATGGTCGGGGTCATGGACGACGAACGCGTCTCGACCGTCGTGCGGCCGGGCGCGACCTGCGCCTCGGCCTGCGCCCAGATCCTGTTCCTGTCGGGAGCCCATCGCACGATCGAGGGCAGCGGCCGGATCGGCCTGCATTCCTGCCACACGAGCGGCGACCGCAGCCGGTCGGTGGCCTGCAACGCGTTGATCGCGCAGAACGCGGCGGCGCGCGGCACGCCCTATGGCGCGATCATGGCCTTCCTGCATCTCACCGCCGCGACGGAGATGCACTGGCTGGGCGCGGCCGAGGCCGATTGCTGGGGCTTCACCAGGAGGCCGTCGGACCCCGGCCACGCCCCCCGGCACATGCCGGAGCGGACGTGCTTGTGAGCCGCGTGGCGAGCAGCAGACGCGTGGCCAACGACCACGATGGCGTTTGAGCCAAGGTCGCCGGCAGGGCAAGGTGGCGGGGCGTGCCGTGGGCTGCGCGCCGTGGGCGGCGGGCTTGCGGGCGGCGAGCTTGCGGGCGGCGAGCTTGCGGGCGGCATCGGGGAGATACCATGCGGACCTTGGGCAATGTTCTGTGGCACTTCCCGTTCTTCGGGTTCCTCACGGCGGCCTTCTACTGGCTGCTCGGCCTGCTGCTGACGCTGCTGGTGGTCACAGCGCCGCTCGGGCTCGGGCTCATGGAGTTCGGCAGGTTTCTCCTGGCGCCGTTCGGCAACGAGATGGTGAGCAAGTCGAGCCTGAGGGTCGAACAGAACGTCCTGTGGCAGGCTTACTCGACCGTCGTGATGATCCTCTACCTGCCGTTCGGCGTCGTGTTCGTGATCCTGAGTGCGATCCAGGTGTTCGCGCTCTGCCTGTCGATCGTCGGCATTCCGGTCGCGCTGGTGATCGCCAAGTCGCTGGGCACCGTGCTCAATCCCGTGAACAAGGTCTGCGTTCCCTCGGCCGTCGCCGAAGAAGTGGCGCGACGCAATGCCAGCGCCGACATCGACCGGCGGCGCGGCTGACCCTTT
>JABMNB010000808.1 GCA_013205335.1 Rhodospirillales bacterium | reverse complement strand
GTGTCGGACTGCACGGCGCCGTCGTAGTTCTTGCAGGCCCAGACGAACTCACCGTGCCACTTGAGAGCCGAGGCGACCATGTCGTCGATCAGGCGGTGCTGGTAGCCGATGTTCTTCGCCTTGAACTTGTCGGCGAACTCCTTGTCGAAGACCTCCTGGAACAGGTCCTTGAAGCGGCCGTCGTAGCGCTTGAGAATGGTGTTCTTGGTCGACAGATAAACGGGCCAGCCGCGCATCAGGCCGTAGTTGAACGAGCTGCGTGCGAAACCGATGATCGACTCGTCGAGATTGTACATCGTCATCGCGACGCCGCCGGCCGGAAAGTCGAAGACGTCGTGCTCGATGACCTTGCCGTCCTCGCCCTCGAAACGGACGGTGAGCTTGCCCTTGCCCGGCACCACGAAGTCGGTGGCGCGATACTGGTCGCCGAAGGCATGGCGGCCGATGACGATCGGATGCGTCCAGCCCGGCACGAGGCGGGGGACGTTCTTGCAGACGATTGGTTCACGGAAGATCGTGCCGCCGATGATGTTGCGGATCGTGCCGTTCGGAGACCGCCACATCTCCTTGAGCTTGAACTCCTCGACGCGCGCCTCGTCCGGCGTGATGGTCGCGCACTTCACGGCGACGCCATGTTTCTTGGTGGCCTCGGCCGAATCGACGGTCACCTGATCGCTGGTCCTGTCGCGATTTTCGATGCCGAGATCGTAGTACTTCAGGTCGATGTCGAGATAGGGAAGGATCAGCTTGTCCTTGATGAACGCCCAGATGATTCGGGTCATCTCGTCGCCGTCCATCTCGACGATCGGGTTCTTCACCTTGATCTTCGCCATCTTCAGGACCTCACAACATTCTCAGCGCGCGCAATTTAGAAAGCCGCCCCGGTTTCCCGGAGCGGCTTCACCTGACGCCGCATCAAAGGGCGGCGAGGGCGTCGTTCAACGTTTTGCTCGGTCGCATGCCGGCCGACGTCTTCTTCTGGTCGGGCAGATAGTAGCCGCCCGTATCCACCGGCTTGCCCTGCGCGGCAATCAGCTCGGCGTCGATCTTGGCCTCGTTCTCCTCCAGCACCTTCGCCAGAGGCTTGAAGCGGGCCGACAGCATCGTGCTGTTGTCACGGCGGGCCAGCGCCTCTGCCCAGTACTTCGCCAGGTAGAAATGGCTGCCGCGATTATCCAGTTCGCCGACCTTGCGGGCAGGCGAGCGGTTGTCCTCGAGAATCTTGCCGTTGGCCTCATCGAGCGTCTCGGCCAGGACCTTCACGTCCTCGTTGCCGGTCGTCTGCGCCAGATGTTCCAGCGAAGCGCCAAGCGCCAGGAATTCGCCCAGGGAATCCCAGCGCAGATACCCTTCTTGCTGGAACTGCTCGACATGCTTGGGCGCCGAACCACCGGCCCCGGTTTCGAACAACCCGCCGCCGGCCAGCAACGGAACGATCGACAGCATCTTGGCCGACGTGCCCAGCTCCATGATCGGAAAAAGATCGGTCAGGTAGTCGCGCAGCACGTTGCCTGTGACGGAGATGGTGTCGAGCCCCTTGCGGATGCGATCGAGCGAGAACTTGATGGCCTCGACCGGCGCCAGGATGCGGATGTCCAGCCCCGAAGTGTCCTCGTTCTTGAGGTATTTCTCGACCTTGGCAATCAATTGCGCGTCGTGGGCGCGTTTGGCGTCGAGCCAGAATACCGCCGGGGTGTTGCTGAGGCGCGAGCGGCGCACCGCGAGCTTGACCCAGTCCTGGATCGGCTCGTCCTTGACCTGGCACATGCGGAAGACGTCGCCGGCCTCGACCTTCTGTTCCATCAGGACAGTGCCATCCTCGGCAACCACGCGCACCGTTCCGTCCGTGACAACCTCGAAGGTCTTGTCGTGCGAGCCGTACTCCTCGGCCTGCTGCGCCATCAGTCCCACGTTCGGCACCGAGCCCATCGTCTTCGGGTCGAAGGCGCCATGCGCCTTGCAGTCGTCGATGGTGGCCTGGAACAGCGTCGAGTAGCAGCGGTCGGGGATCGAGGCGAGCACGTCGTACAGCTTGCCGTCGGCGCCCCACATCTTGCCCGACTCGCGGATCATCGCCGGCATCGAGGCATCGATGATGACGTCGCTCGGCACGTGGAGGTTGGTGATTCCCTTGTCGGAATTGACCATGGCGAGACCGGGACGCTTCGCGTACTCGGCCTGGATATCGGCCTTGATGGCGGCCTTCTCGGCCTCCGGCAGCGTCTCGATGCGGGTCAGCAGGTCGCCCAGGCCGTTGTCGGGATCGATGCCGAGCTTCTTGAACGTCTCGCCGTGCTTCTCGAACACGTCGCTGAAGAACACCGACACGCAATGGCCGAACAGGATTGGATCGGAGATCTTCATCATGGTCGTCTTGACGTGCAGCGAGAACAGGATGCCGTCCTTCTTGGCAGCCTCGATCGCCTCGGCGAAGAAGGCGCGCAACGCCTTGCGGTTCATCACCGAGCAGTCGATGATCTCGCCGGCCTTGAGCGGAATCTTCGGCTTCAGCACCGTGGTCGCGCCGTCGCTGCCGGCCAGCTCGATGCGGGCATTGGTCGGCGCCGCAATGGTCGTCGCCACCTCCGAACCGTAGAAGTCGCCGCCAGACATTGTTGTCACGCGCGTCTTTGAGTCCTTGCTCCAGGCGCCCATCTTGTGCGGGTGCTTTCGCGCGTACTGCTTCACGGCGCCGGCGGCTCGGCGGTCGGAATTGCCTTCACGCAGCACGGGATTGACGGCGCTGCCGAGCACCTTGCCGTAGCGGGCGCGGATTTCCTTGTCCGCGGGCGTGGCGTCGCTGTCCGGATAGTTCGGCACATCGTAACCCTTGCCCTGCAACTCCTTGATCGCGGCCTTCAGCTGCGGGATCGAGGCGGAGATGTTGGGCAGCTTGATGATGTTGGCCTCGGGGCGCATGGCAAGCTTGCCGAGTTCGGCGAGCTCGTCGTTGATCTTCTGCGCGGGCGTCAGTTTGTCGGGGAAATTGGCGATGATGCGGCCGGTCAGCGAAATGTCCTTCAGCTTCATCTTCACGCCGGCTGTCGCGACGAAGGCCTCGACGATCGGCAGCAGGGAAAACGTCGCTAGCCCGGGGGCTTCATCGACCTTCGTCCAGACGATTTCGAGATCTGACATACCTGCACCTCCGTGCGCCGCTTTGGGTTCGGCTGGGTTGATCCATGGCTGATTATGGCCTGTCTTGTTGCACCACGTGAGGCCAAACGCAATCTTCGGCGCGCCTCTGTCGCCGGGGTCGACGAGGCCCCGCCGGAGCATGGGCGGAGCTTCGCAAATGTCGATGCGTTGCGGTGAGTGTGCGATCGCGAGATCGGCAAAGGCACGTTGGTCTGCGGCCTCTCGCGGGGTGTCGACACCGAGCACCAGGGCAATGCCGTTGGTCCGCCTGTTCCCGCGACCACTACACCATCGCGCGGGCCGACGCCGACGCGAGCAAACATTTCCTCGACGCGCGCATCTGCACGACCGACCACGAGAAGGGCGAGACGATCGGCGCGCTGTCCATCGACGTGATCGCGCCGGTGTTCCTCACCGGCCTTCTGGCGGTCACGGTCTGGAAGCACGCAATGTGGACGGCTTGCCGGCAGGAGACTCGAGTGGGAGCCATCGCCCGTGGCGGTCATGTCGATCCATCGTGATGCTTTTGTTCCAGGGGCAGCAGACGCGCCTGGTACGGCGGCCCGGAAGCGCGCTTCGCCGGCCGAAGGATCAGACGCGGTCCAGGCGCTTCTCGAAACCAGCCGAGGGGGGCATTGCCGCAATAGCAGGCAGGACGTCCTTCAACTCGCTCACGAAGGCGACATGGTCGAGGTGGGTTGGTTCGGCGAAACCGCCCTCAACGACGCCGCGGAGCAGGGCGGCCAGGGGCTTCCAATAGCCGCCCTGGTCGATGATCACGATCGGCTTGTTGTGGAGGCCGAGGGTCCGCCAGGACAGGACCTCGAAAAACTCCTCCAGGGTTCCGATGCCGCCGGGCAGGACCACGAAGGCTTCGGAACGCTCGAACATCTGGAGTTTGCGCTCGTGCATCGTCTCCACGACCACCGTCTCGGTGAGCGCCGGATGGCCTGCCTCGCGCTGCAGAAGGAAATTCGGGATGATCCCGATCGCTCGGCCGCCATTGTCGAGAGCGGCGTTGGCGACCAGCCCCATCAGGCCGACGCCGCCCCCGCCATAGACCAGCGTTATGCCCTTGGTGGCCAGAAGACGCCCCAAACCTATCGCGGTATCACGGGTGGCCGGATCCGCTCCAAAACGGGCGCCGCAGAAGACACAAAGGGCGGAGGGGGTAAATTCAGGCACGAAAGCTGCTTTTCTGGGACGAACCAGCGCGTTTCAGCGCCGGGGTGACATGGTATGGTTTCGCAAAGAGTGGGCGCGAACGCCATGGGGATGGTGGTCGCACCGATGGGAGGGCGATGTCACGAACTGTTTTCGGGCTGGTCGCTGTGGGCGCGGTGGTGATCGCGATCGCACTGGGAGTCGCATGGCGCGCCAAGCTGAGCGAACAGGCGGCCATCGGCCAGCCGGCCAAAGCCGGCATCGGCCAGCCGGCCAAAGCTGGCATCGGCGGGCCTGCGCCTGAGCCGCTTGCCGCTGCCGTCGTCGCACCAGGCCCGGCATCTGCCACGGGCGTCGTCCCGCCGCCGGCGCCGCCACAGCCTGCTGCCATCACCGCGCCGTCTTTCGACGTCGCCCGTATCGGTCCCGACGGTCGGGCGGTGATCGCCGGTCGAGCGGCCCCCGGGGCCAAGGTCGTGCTGCTGAACGGGGGCAAGGAGATCGCCAAGGCCCAGTCCGACGCGCGCGGGGAATGGGTCATCGTCGTTCAGGATCCGCCGCTCTCGGTCGGCCAGCATGAGCTGCGCGTCGTGCAGCATATCGAGGGCAGGGCGCCGCTCACGTCGGGGCAGGCAGTGGTTGCCGTCGTCCCCGAACCGCCGGCAGCTGACGCGCCGACACAGCCGCGCGCGGAGACGCTGGTCATGATCTCGCCGGCGGCTGGCGTGCCAACGCTCGTCCAGCCGCCCTCGGCCGCCGGCGTGCCGAAGTCGGCCGACCTGTCGCTGTCGACTCTGGTTTACGACGATCGCGGCCAGGTCACCGTGTCCGGCCTGGCTACCCCGGGCACGGTCGTCAGGGCTTACGTGAATGAAAAGATGGTGGCGGAAGGGGTAGCCGGCAACGATGGCCACTGGCGTTTGATGCCGGCCGATCCGATCGATCAGGGCAAGCATCGGCTGCGTCTTGACCG
>JABMNB010000807.1 GCA_013205335.1 Rhodospirillales bacterium | reverse complement strand
TTTTCAACAAAGAGCGGGACATCCCCGGCTTCCGGGTTCATCCTCAGGCTGGAGCGGTCTCTGTCATCGGAGTGTCATAAATACGTCATAGGAGGGAGATGTCCGGCACCTAGATGACTGGCGCTTCGAAATTCAACGAAGGAGAGAACCCCGTGAACCTTACCAAGATCGTCCTTGCGACAGCGATCGCGCTGTCCCCCGCCGCGGCCAATGCGATCGACATTTCCGGCGCCGGCGCGACCTTCCCCTACCCGATCTATGCCAAGTGGGCCGACACCTACAAGAAGGAGACCGGCAACGGTCTGAACTACCAGTCGATCGGCTCGGGCGGCGGCATCAAGCAGATCAAGGCCAAGACCGTGACCTTCGGCGCCACCGATGCGCCGCTGACGGGCAAAGATCTCGACGAGTCGGGTCTCGTCCAGTTTCCCATGGTCATGGGTTCCGTGACGCCGATCATCAATCTCGAAGGCGTCAAGCCCGGCGAGCTGGTGCTCGACGGGCCGACGCTTGCAAACATCTACCTCGGCCAGATCAAGAGCTGGGACGATGCGGCGATCGCCAAGCTCAACCCCAACGTCAAGCTGCCGAAGCAGGCCATCGTGCCGGTCCGTCGCTCGGACGGATCGGGCACGACCTACAACTTCGCCTACTACCTGGCCGAGGTGAGCCCGGACTGGAAGTCGAAGGTCGGCGTCAGCACGGCGCTGCAGTGGCCGGTGGGCATCGGTGCCAAGGGCAACGAAGGCGTGGCTGGCAACGTGGCGCAGACCAAGGGCTCGATCGGCTATGTCGAGTACGCCTATGCCAAAGAAAACAAGATGACCTTCACCAAGATGATCAACAAGGCAGGCAAGGCCGTCGCTCCGGGCTCGGATACGGTGCAGGCCGCCGCGGCGAGCGCCGACTGGAACTCCGTGCCGGGCTTCGGCGTGATTCTGGCCAACCAGCCGGGCGACAAGTCCTGGCCGATGGCGGCCGCAACCTGGATCCTGATGTACAAGAAGCCGGAGAAGATGGCGGAGTCGGCCGAGGCGCTGAAGTTCTTCGCCTGGGCCTACACCAAGGGCGACGCCATGGCGGACTCGCTCGACTACGTGCCGATGCCCCAGAACGTCGTCAACGACATCATGAAGATGTGGGCGACGGAAATCAAAGACGCCAGCGGCAAGCCGCTGTATTCGCCGACGAACTAATGAATGGTGACGGGGCGGGTGGCGACACCCGCCCCTCCTTCTTGGGGGGCTTATGGCTTCGGGGGAACGGGACGTGAGTGAAGTTGCACTGAAGGGCGCAAGCGCGCCGATGGCCGTAGCGGCCTCGCGGGCGGCCGTGCTGAGACGCCTGAGACTCACCGACGCGATATTCCATGGTCTGACGCGCGCCGCATCGCTCGCGGTGCTGGCCCTGCTGAGCGGCGTCATCATCGCCCTCATCTATGGCGCGGCTCCCGCGCTCGGTACGTTCGGCTTCGGCTTCCTGTTCGACGAATCGTGGAACCCGGTGACCGAGCGGTTCGGCGCCCTGGCGCCGATCTTCGGCACCCTGGTTACCTCCTTCATCGCCATGCTGATCGCAGTGCCGGTCGGCCTGATGGTCGCGTTCTTCCTCACCGAACTCTGCCCGATGATCCTGCGCCGTCCCATCGGCATCGCCATCGAGCTTCTGGCCGGTATCCCCAGCATCATCTACGGCATCTGGGGCCTGTTCGTCTTCGCGCCGTTCATGCAGCAATACGTGCAGCCTCTCTTCATCGATACCTTCGCCAACGTGCCGATCCTGTCGACGCTGTTCGCGGGCCCGCCCTACGGCATCGGCATGTTCACCGCCGGGCTCATCCTGGCGATCATGGTGTTGCCCTTCGTGACCTCGATCTCGCGCGACGTGTTCGACGCGGTGCCGCCGGTTCTCAAGGAAGCCGCCTACGGCGTCGGCTGCACGACCTGGGAAGTGTTCCGCTACGTCGTCCTGCCGTTCACGCGCGTCGGCGTCATCGGCGGCTTCATGCTGGGACTCGGCCGCGCACTGGGCGAGACGATGGCCGTCACCTTCGTGATCGGCAACGCCCATCACATCTCGGCCTCGCTGTTCGCGCCCGGCACGACGATCTCGGCCTCGATCGCCAACGAATTCACCGAAGCGGTGGGCGACCTCTACACATCGGCGCTGGTCGCGCTCGGCCTCATCCTCTTCTTCATCACCTTCTGTGTGTTGGCGATCGCGCGCTACATGCTGATGCGCCTGCAGCGGCAGGGAGGGAAGTAAGACCAATGGCCACCACCGCATCCAAGACGGCCGCCCTGGCCAGTCCGCTCTACGCGGGCCGCCGCCGCCGCAACACCATCGCCAAGGGCCTGGCTTTCGCCGCCACGATCTTCGGCCTGGGCTGGCTGATCCTCATTCTCGGCGTCCTGCTCTATAAGGGCGTTGGCGGTCTCTCGCTCGCCGTATTCACCGAGAACACGCCGCCCCCTGGTGCTGCGGGCGGCCTGCTCAATGCGATCGTCGGCAGCCTGATCATGACGATCCTGGCGGTGCTGATCGGCACGCCGATCGGCATCCTGGCCGGCACTTACCTCGCGGAGTACGGCCGTCACGACAAGCTCTCGAGCGTCGTGCGCTTCATCAACGACATCCTGCTCAGCGCGCCGTCGATCGTGATCGGCCTGTTCGTCTACGAGATCCTGGTGGCACCGATGGGCCACTTCTCGGGGTGGGCCGGCGCCGTCGCCCTGGCCGTGATCGTGATCCCCGTCGTGGTCCGCACGACCGAGGACATGCTCAGCCTGGTGCCCGACACGCTGCGCGAGGCGGCCGCCTCGATCGGCCTGCCGCGCGCCCACATGATCGTCCGCATCGCCTATCGCGCCGCACAGGCGGGTATCGTCACCGGCATCCTGCTGGCCGTCGCCCGCATCAGCGGCGAGACGGCACCGCTCCTGTTCACCGCCCTGAACAACCAGTTCTTCAGCCTGAACATGGGTGCGCCGATGCCCAGCCTGCCGGTGGTCATCTTCCAGTTCGCCCTGTCGCCCTACGCCGAATGGCAGAAGCTCGCCTGGACCGGCGCGCTCCTGATCACCGTCACCGTGCTCGGACTCAGCATCGTGGCCCGTTCGCTCACCTCCGCAAGGAAGTCGTAAATGACAATGCCATCCACCAACACGCCCAACGTCGCCGTTCCGGTCGCCAGCCACGCCAAGCTCGACGTCTCCAAGCTGACGCCCAAGATCACGCTCAAGAACCTCGAGTTCTTCTATGGCGACAGCCGGGCGCTCAAGGGCATCACAATGTCGCTCTACGCCAACAAGGCGACGGCGTTCATCGGGCCCTCGGGCTGCGGCAAGTCGACCCTGCTGCGCATCCTGAACCGCATGTACGATCTTTATCCGGGCCAGCGCGCCACCGGCGATGTGATGTTCGACGGCGACAACCTCCTGCGGGAAGGCCAGGACATCAATCTGCTGCGCGCGCGCATCGGCATGGTGTTCCAGAAGCCGACGCCGTTCCCGATGACGATTTACGAGAACATCGCCTTCGGCATCCGGCTCTACGAAAAGCTTCCCAAGTCGGAACTCGACGGCCGGGTCGAGCATGCGCTTCGCCGCGGCGCCATCTGGGAGGAGGTCAAGGACAAGCTGAACGCCAGCGGCCTCAGCCTGTCGGGCGGCCAGCAGCAGCGCCTTTGCATCGCCCGTACCGTGGCGGTGAAGCCCGAAGTCATCCTGTTCGACGAGCCGTGCTCGGCGCTCGATCCGATCTCGACGGCGAAGATCGAGGAACTGATCGACGAGCTGAAGCAGGACTACACGATCGTCATCGTCACCCACAACATGCAGCAGGCTGCCCGCGTCTCCGACTTCACCGCCTTCATGTACCTGGGCGAGCTGGTCGAGTTCGGCGCGACCGCGACGGTGTTCACCACCCCGACCGACAAGCGGACCCAGGCCTACATCACCGGCCGGTTCGGCTGAGCCGGCACGAAAACGAGAAGAAGGGACAGACCATGCCCGAGCATACACTGAAGCGCTTCGACGAGGAGCTGGAGCGCCTGAGCGCCACGATCAGCGAGATGGGCGGCCTCACCGAGAGCCAGTTCGCGCAAGCGCTGCGGGCCCTGCGCGAGCGCGACACGGAGATCGCCGAAAAGGTGATCGCCGAGGATCCCCGTGTCGACGCGCTCGACGAAGCGGTACAGGAGCAGACTTTACGGCTGCTGGCCCTGCGCCAGCCGATGGCGGTCGATCTGCGCGTCATCCTGTCGTCGATCAAGATCGCCGCGGCGCTCGAGCGCATTGCCGACTATGCCAAGAACACCGCCAAGCGCAGCATCGTGCTGAGCCAGACGGCGCCGCCGGCCTCGGCGGTCGCCGGCCTCGACCGGCTGGGCCGGCTGGTGCGCACCGCCCTCAAGGACGTGCTCGACGCCTTTGCCCATGGCGACGTGGTCAAGGCTCACGACGTATGGGAGCGCGACGAGGAGATCGACCAGGTCTACACCGGCCTGTTCCGCGAGCTGCTCACCTACATGCTGGAGGATCCGCGCATGATCACTGGCTGCACGCATCTCATGTTCATCGCCAAGAACATCGAACGGGCCGGCGACCATGTCACCAACATCGCCGAGCTGGTGAGTTTCCGCACGACCGGCCACGGCTTCGACGAGGCGCGGCGGAAGGGCAGTGCTGCGATGTACGCTACGGCGAAAACTCCGACGGGCCCCACGCCGTGACCATGGTAGCCACCAGCCCCGCGCGTCGTGACGCGCACACCTCGTCGATGAAGCCGCATGTGCTGATCGTCGAGGACGAGACGGCGCTGGTCGAGTTGCTGCGCTACAATCTCGAACAGTCGGGCTTCAAGGTCGCCGTGGCCTATGACGGCGAGGAGGCGCTGCGCTCCGTCCAGGAAGACGTACCCGACCTCATCCTGCTCGACTGGATGCTGCCCCTGATGTCGGGCATCGAGGTCTGCCGCCAGCTTCGCCGCCAGACGTCGACCGCCAACGTGCCGATCATCATGCTGACGGCGCGCGGCGAAGAGGGCGATCGTGTGCGCGGCCTCGACGCCGGTGCCGACGATTACGTGCCCAAGCCCTTCTCGCCCACCGAGCTGGTCGCCCGCATTCGCGCCGTGCTGCGGCGCATTCGGCCGGCGCTGGCCGACGAGGCCCTGTCGTACGCCGACATCGTCATGGATCTGGTGGCGCACCGCGTGACGCGCGGCGGCAAGCCGCTCCATCTGGGCCCCACCGAGTTCCGCCTGCTGCGCCACTTCATGGAACATCCCGGCCGCGTCTTCTCGCGCGAGCAGCTTCTCGATTCGGTGTGGGGCAAGGACGTCTATGTCGAGGCCCGCACCGTCGACGTTCATATCCGCCGCCTGCGCATCGCGCTGAACGGCGACAGCCACGCCGACGTGATTCGCACGGTCCGCGCCGCCGGCTACGCCCTGGACTCGACGCCAAACTGAATCCCGGGCGGCCCGGAACTCCGGTTGTGCCGCCCGGTTTTCCACACGCTCGGTAACGGTTTTGTAGCGTCGGCCGCCTAGACAGGCTTTGCCCGTTCCCTGCAGGCATCCCACGCCCCGCTCCCGGAACGGGCCGGTTCCCCCGGCTCGGGCACGACAACCGCAGCCGATCCACTGACCCCTCCTTCCCTCAGGAAGGAGGGGTTTCTTTTTCGAAGTGGCGGCGGACGATCACTGCCAGCACCAGCGCCGGCAGGCCGAGCAGCGCGGTGTAGACGAAGAAGATCGCGTAGCCGCCGAACTTGTAGGCGGTCGAGAAGTCCGCCTGCAGCCTGTCGACGATCCAGCCCGAAGACCCTCCCATCAGCTTGCCCGGCAGGGTCATGATCGAGGTGAACAGCGCGTACTGCGTCGCCGTGTAAGCGGTATTGGTGAGGCCCGACAGGAAGGCGATGAACACCGAGCCCGCCATGCCGCTCACCAGATTGTCGATGCTGATGGCGATGGCGAGAATCGACGTATCGGGCCGTCCGACCAGCGCCAGCCAGGCGAAGGTGAGGTTGCTGGCCGCGATGAGAATGACCGACAGGACGAGCAGCCGAGGGGCGCCGACGCGGAACACCAGCGCACCGCCCAGCAGAGCCCCCAGGATCGACATCACGAAGCCGTAGATCTTGGTGACGTTGGCGATCTGGGTGAGGCTGAACCCCATGTCGATGTAGAACGGGTTGGCCATCACGCCCATGGCGATGTCGGAGAGGCGGAACAGGCCGATGAAGGCCAGCAGCACGAGCGCGTGCCAGCGGTAGCGGTCGAAGAAGTCGACGAACGGGCAGACGATCGCGCCGTAGAGGAA
>JABMNB010000806.1 GCA_013205335.1 Rhodospirillales bacterium | reverse complement strand
GC
The DNA here is from genome assembly GCA_013205335.1 of Rhodospirillales bacterium. Lineage (GTDB taxonomy): Bacteria > Pseudomonadota > Alphaproteobacteria > Reyranellales > Reyranellaceae > Reyranella. Next base: position 13,847 of record JABMNB010000806.1, on the reverse strand, counting down.
TGCGCCTCGGCAAGCGCCCAGAAATGCACGTTGGTGGCCGCAAGGTCGGGGCCGCACGAGATCATCAGGTCGGAATAGATGACCGATTCGGGATCGGCGCCGCCCACCGGGCCCAGCGTCATTTCCCACGCGGTCTCGCAGCACGTGTCGCAGACCGTGCCCGCCTGCAGCCGCGACGTGCCCAGCGCATGGAAGAAGCCGTTCACGAGGCCGCGGTTCATCAGGCCCTGATGGGCGGAGTAGGCATAGCCCAGGATGGCGAGCGGGCCGCTCTCGTCGATGATCGACTTCCAGCGGTCGGCGATCTCGTCGAGCGCCTCGTCCCAGGTGATGGGCTCGAACTGACCCGAGCCCTTCGGCCCGGTACGGCGCAGCGGCGTGGCGATACGCTCGGGAGAATTCACCAGGTCGCTGTCGCGGTTGACCTTGCCGCAGGCAAAACCGGCCGTGTAGGGCTGGTCGGGGTCACCCTGGATGCGCACGACCTTGCCGTTGTCGACATGCGCGATGAGCGAGCACATGTCGGGACAATCGTGAGCACAGACAACTCTAACGGATTTCACTACGCCGCCTCCCGAAGGGTATCGCGGCCGTAGTGTAGCAGAGGCTCCGGAAGAAGCGGGTCCTACTTCTTCTCGGCGTCGGGCTTGGCTTCTTCCTTGGGCGGATCGGTCTTGTCGCTGCCGATCATGCCGAAGCGATTGCGGAAGCGCTGCACGCGGCCGCCGCGATCGATGCTCTGGCGCACGCCGGTCCAGGCCGGATGCGTCTTCGGATCGATGTCGAGGCGCAGGCTGGCGCCTTCCTTGCCCCAGGTCGACTTCGTCTCGAAGGACGTGCCGTCGGTCATCACCACGGTGATCTTGTGATAGTCCGGGTGGATCTTGTCTTGCATAATGCTCTCTCCAGCGCTTCAGGGCCGATTCCGACCGGCCGGCGCAACAGGGGCGGGGATATACAGTCCCCGGGACGCGGCGACAAGCGGGTTGTATGGCCTCGTCATGGCCTGTAGACCGGCCGGGCCCATGAGCGATTCAGCCTTCGAAACCCTCGCCGACAGCCTGCTCGCAACCCTCGAGGAGGCGCTGGGCGACCATGTCGACGCCGAACTCCAGGGAGGAATCCTGACGGTCGAGGGCGACGCGGGGACGTGGATCGTCAACAAACATGCGCCCACCCGGCAAATCTGGCTGAGTTCGCCCGTGAGCGGCGCCCGCCACTACGCGTTCGATGCGAGGTCCGGGCAATGGCACGACACGCGGGGCGGCGACGAGCTGCTGGCCGTCCTGACGGCCGAACTCGGCGTCGCGCTGAGCTGGCAGGCACCATGAACCGGTTCGGCGGCCTGGCCCTGCTCGGGCCCTATCTCAAGCCCTATCGCGGTCGCGTCGTCCTGGCGCTCCTGTCGCTGCTGGTCGCGGCCGGCACGGTGCTGGCGTTCGGCGCCTGCCTGCGGGCCCTGATCGACCGCGGCTTCGCCCAGGGCCGGCCGGACATCCTCAACTACGCCCTGGCCTCTCTGCTGGCCGTGGCCTTCGTGTTGGCCATCGCCTCGGGCGCGCGCTTCTACCTGGTCTCCTGGCTGGGCGAACGGGTGGTGGGCGATCTGCGCCGCGATCTCTTTGCCCATGTCCTGCGACTGGGACCGGCCTGGTTCGAGGTCAAGCGCTCGGGCGACGTCATGAGCCGCATCTCGGCCGACGCCCAGCTCATCGAGCAGGTCATCGGCTCCTCGGCCTCGGTGGCGCTGCGCAACACGCTGATGTGCCTCGGCGGCATCGTCATGCTGGTGGTCACGAACCCCAAGCTCGCGCTTTGGACGCTCGCGGTCGTGCCGCTCACCGTCGTCCCGATCATCGTGTTCGGCCGCCAGGTCAAGGCGCTGTCGCGCGAGGCGCAGGCACGCATGGGCGAAATGGTGTCGGAAGGCGGGGAGACGCTGGACGGCGTGCGCACGGTGCAGGCCTTCGCCCAGGAAGATCGTGCCGCGCGGCGCTTCGGCGAGGCGGCCGAGCGGGCCTTCGTCGCGGCCACGCGGCGGGTATCGCGCCGCGCGATCATGACCACGCTGGTGATCTTCATCGTGTTCTCGGCCGTCGGCTTCCTGCTGTGGATGGGCGGCCACGACGTACTGACCGGCCGCATCAGCGCCGGCGACCTCTCGGCCTTCGTGTTCTATGCGGTCCTGGTCGCGAGTTCGGGCGGCGCCATCAGCGAGACCATCGGCGACCTGCAGCGCGCCTCGGGCGCGGCCGAACGGCTGGCGGAACTGCGCGCCGAGCCGCCGTCGATCGCCGAGCCGGCCGATCCCAAGCCCTTGGCCAGGCCGGTGCGCGGCGCGGTGTCCTTCGAGGACGTATCGTTCCGCTATCCCACGCGGCCGGATGCGCTGGCGCTCGATCGCTTCGACCTGACTGTCGCGCCGGGAGAGACCGTGGCGATCGTCGGTCCCTCGGGCGCCGGCAAGACGACCGCCTTCAACCTGCTGCTGCGCTTCTACGATCCGGAGAAGGGCACGATCCGCCTCGACGGCATCGACATCCGGCAACTGGCCCTCGGCGACCTCCGGCGGTCGCTGGCCATCGTCCCGCAGGATCCGACCCTGTTCAGCACGTCGGTCGCCGACAACATCCGCTACGGCCGGCCCGACGCCTCCGATGCCGAGGTGCGGGCCGCCGCCGAGGCCGCCTCGGCGCTGGGCTTCATCGAGGCCCTGCCGCAGGGATTGGCGACCGACCTCGGGGCGCGCGGCGTTCGCCTCTCGGGCGGGCAACGCCAGCGCATCGCCATTGCCCGGGCGCTGCTCTGCGACCCCGCCGTGCTGCTACTCGACGAGGCGACCAGCGCACTCGACGCGGAAAGCGAACTGGCGGTGCAGCAGGCTCTCGACGGGCTGATGCACAAGCGCACGACCCTGGTAATCGCCCATCGACTGGCGACGGTCCAGAAGGCCAATCGCATCCTGGTGATCGATCAGGGGCGGGTGGTCGATGTCGGCAGCCACGCCGATCTGGTGCGCCGGGGCGGGCTCTATGCCCGGCTGGCGGAACTGCAATTCAACCTGTCGGCGGCAGCAAGTTAACAGGTCACTCCAGGTGACTGAATCGGCTCGGTTCATGGTGGCCAGCAGCCTGATCGGCCTGGTCCTGACCAGCCTTGCCGAAGGTATCCGGCTCCTGAGCTAGCGTCTTCCCGCCGCTTCCTTGCGCTCCGCGTCGAGGCGCCTGAGTTCCCGCCGCAGGATCTTGCCCGTCGTCGTCAGCGGCAGTTCCGGGACGAATTCAACCTCGCGCGGATATTCGTGCGCGGCGAGGCGGGTCTTTACGAAGTCGGCGAGATCGGCTTTCAGGGAATCGGTCGGCACGATCTCGGGTCTCAGCTGGACGAAGGCCTTCACGATCTCGGTGCGCAGCCTGTCGGGAACACCCACGACCCCGACCATCGCCACGGCTGCGTGCTTCATCAGGCATTCCTCGATCTCGCCGGGGCCGATTCGATAGCCGCCGGAGGTGATGACGTCGTCGTCGCGGCTCTTGAAGAAGACGTAGCCATCCTCGTCGATGGTGCCGAGATCGCCGGTCAGCAACCAGTCGCCGGCATACTTGCGCTCGGTGGCCTCGGGGTTGCGCCAGTATTCCAGCATGACGATCGGATCGTGCCGCCAGCCGGCGATCTGGCCTTCCTGGCCGGGCGGCAGGACGTTGCCGTTCTCGTCGACGACCGCCACCTTGCGGCCGGGGCAGGCGCGACCGCAGGAGCCGGGGCGGACCTCGAACCACTCCGGCGAATTCAGCAGCATCAGATTCATCTCGGTCTGGCCGTAGCCTTCCGAAATCGTCGTGCCGAACGTGTCGCGGCCCCAGCTCAGCAACTCCTCGCCCATCGCCTCGCCGCCGGTCGAGATCGCGCGGACATCGTAGTGCCAGCGGCCCAGTGGCTTGTGGACCTGGCGCATCATCTTCAGCGCGGTCGGCGGAATGAAGCTCACACCAACGTGGTGCTTGGCCAGCATGGCGAAGGCGCGCTCGGGATCGAACTTGGCGAAGCGATGGGCCAGCACCGGCGTGCCGTAGTACCAGGCGGGAAACAGCGCATCGTAAAGGCCGGCGATCCAGGCCCATTCGGCCGGCGTCCACATCACCTCGTTGCCGCGCGGCCAGTGGCCGAGCCACTGCTCGACCGCGGGTATGCAGCCCAGCATCATGCGGTGCGCGTGCAGCGCGCCCTTGGGCTGTCCCGTCGTGCCCGAGGTGTAGATCAGCAGCGCCGGATCCTCGGCCGCGGTGTCGACCGTGGTGAAGCGGTCGGAGGCGGCGACGAGCAGGCGGTCCCAGTCGAGGAAGGCGCTGCCGTGGGCGCCGGCGCCGATCACGATCACCGTCCTGAGATGCGGCAGGCGTTCACGCACGGCCAGCAGTTTGGGGAGCTGGCTCATGTCGGTGATGACGGCCGACGCCTCGGCGTTGGCAAGGCGGTATTCGATCGCCTCCTCGCCAAACAGGGTAAAGAGCGGCAGCACGACGGCGCCCATGCGGTAGCCGGCGAGATGGCAGATGGTGAGCTCTGCGCCCTGACTGAGGAATACGGCGACGCGATCGCCCTTGGAGATGCCGCGGGCGACCAGCGCATTGGCGAGCCGCGAACTCGCGGCCAGGAGCTGGCCGAAGGTCCAGTTGCGCACCGAGCCGTCGGCATTCTCGACGATCATCGCCAGCGTGTCGGGCGCGTGGCGCTCGCAGACGGCGCGACCGATGTTGAAGCGCTGAGGTGTGGGCCAGCGGAACTGCCGCATGGCGTCGTCGTAGCCGAGACCGCGAGGGATCATGCCGAAAGAACCTTCTTCAGCGAGTTACGCGTTGCACGACACGCCCGGCCAGCAGTTCCTGCGGCGTCGGCGTCCAGATCTCGTTGGGCGGCGTGTCGATCACGCGCTGCGCGAACTCGGGCGTGACACCGCTTGCGACCAGGAAGCGCCGCATGTCGCGGTTGCTCTCGTAGAGGTCGTTCGGACCCAGGCCGGGAAAGCTGCCCTGGTGGAAGCCCAACCGTCCGCCGGGCGAGATCGAGCGATCGCTGCCGCCGAGGAAGGCGATGGTGCAGGCGGAAGCGCAGCCGGTATCTACCCTCGTTGCCAGCCGGCGATTGCGGATCATGCGGTTGATCTCGAAGGCGGTGCCGATCCGCCCGCCCGGACCGGCCAGGACGACATGACGGATCGAGGGATGCTTATCCAGCGCACGCCGCACAGCGTCGGCGCTGCCGGTGCCGTAGGCGCCCTCGATGCGGAGCGCCGCGCCATCGGGACTGACGGAGACGGCGAGCGTATCCAGCGCTTCGTCGCCCGTGTAGATCGCCCACAGTTCGCCGATCGCGGGCACAGCCCGTTCGTAGAACAGGCCGCCGATCCCTGCGATCGCGAGAATGGCCGCAGCGAACGTGCCCAGGACGACGATGCCGGAAGCCCGGCGCCGTGCCGCGAGTGCGATGAGGCAGACCTGCCAGGTCGCGAACACAGAGGCGACCAGGCTGAGCAGCCCCGGGCCTACGACATGCAGTAACGTCACCTCGCCTGGACCAAAGACGGCCAGGCTGATGCTGCCGAAGCCGAGCAGCAGCGCCATCGCCGCCCAGACGCCGCGATAGTAGAGCGTCAGGTCGAGCGGCGCTGCACCGGAGCGCCAGAGCGGCACGCCCATCGCCTCGAGGTGATCCACCATCCGTGCGAGTTTGCCCGTGCTGACGCGTTTGATGCCCTCGCGGTACCCGAGCGGTCGGGCGATCTCGGGAGGCAGGACGCCCGGTGCGAGTCGGATCTCGCGGAGGCCTAACGCGCGCGTGGTCATCTCGGCAAAGGCGATCAGCGTCTTCGCCACCAGCTGAGAGGCGACGCCGGGCACCGCCGCGAGTTGCGCGATGAGGAGATATCCCGCGCCCTGCTCGAGCAGGACGATGCCCAGCGGGCCGGCCTCGCCGTCGATCAGGAAAGCCGCCCGCGTGTCGGTCGTCGAGGAGAGGGGCGGGAAGCCGGGAAACGAGGCCGCGATGGCTTCGGCATCGGCGGTGAGGGCACGCCGCACGGCGCCCACGGAAAACCGATCCTGAGTCACACTGACTATCCACTCCCTGAGGCCGCTTTCGTGGGCGCTTATCGGTCTGTATGGTGCGTGACTTCTCGTGGAGCGTCCATATGTCCCCCGACGATCATGCCTACCCGCCGATCTCGCGTGCCAAGACCCGGGAGTCCGGCACGACGATCGTTCCGTCGGTTTGTCCACACGACTGCACCAGCACGTGTGCCCTGGACGTCGAGCGGCTGAGCAACACGAAGATCGGTCGCGTCCGCGGCTCGATGCGCAACGACTACACGGCGGGCGTGATCTGCGAAAAGGTCGCGCGCTATGCGGAACGCATCCACCATCCCGATCGCCTGATGAAGCCGCTGCGCCGGGTCGGCCCGAAGGGTTCCCGGCAATTTGCCGAGATATCCTGGTCCGACGCCCTCGACATCGTGGCCGAGCAGTTCATTGCCAGGGCGCGGCAGCACGGCAGCGAGACGATCTGGCCCTATTATTATGCCGGCACGATGGGCCTGGTGCAGCGCGACGGCATCAACCGTCTGCGCAACGCGATGAAGTACTCACGCTATTTTTCCACCATTTGCGTGACCTTGTCGGATACGGGCTGGATCGCGGGCGTCGGGGCCAAGCGCGGCGCCGACGTGCGCGAGATCGACGCGCATGCCGAGCTGGTGGTGATCTGGGGCGGCAATCCGGTGAACACCCAGGTCAACGTCATGACCCACGCCATGAAGGCCAAGAAGCGGGGCGCGAAACTCGTCGTGGTCGATCCCTACCGCACGGGAACCGCCGACCAGGCCGACATCCATCTTGCCGTGCGTCCCGGCACCGACGGCGCGCTGGCGGTCGGCGTGATGCACGTCCTCTTCAAGGAGGGCTATGCCGACTGGGATTACCTCAGGAAGTACACCGATGCGCCGGACGATCTTGCCGCGCATGTGGCGACGCGCACGCCGGAATGGGCCTCGAAGATCACCGGGCTGTCCGTGGACGAGATCGTTTCGTTCGCGCGCCTCTACGGGCAGAGCAAGGCGTCGTTCATCCGTTGCCATCACGGCTTCAGCCGCAGCCGCAACGGGGCGGCCAACATGCATGCCGTGACCTGCCTGCCGGCCGTCACCGGTGCGTGGCAGTACAAGGGCGGCGGCGCCCTCTACGGGCACACCGGCATGTATCCGATCAACAAGACGCTGATCGAAGGTCTCGACATGGTCGATACGTCGATCCGCGAACTCGACCAGTCGCGCCTGGGCCCGGTCCTCACCAACGATCCCGAGGCGCTGAAGAACGGCCCGCCGGTCACCGGCCTGCTGATCCAGAACACCAATCCCGCGATGGTCTGTCCGGAGCTCGAACTGGTCCACAAGGGCTTCAAGCGGGAGGATCTGTTCACCTGCGTGCACGAGCAGTTCATGACCGAGACGGCGGCCTTCGCCGACATCGTGCTGCCGGCCACCATGTTCCTCGAGCATGACGATTTCTACACGGCGAGCGGCCATACTTTCTTCCAGGTGACCAAGGCCGTCATCGACGCGCCGGGCGAGTGCCGGGAGAACCACTATGTGATCTCCGAACTGGCCAAGCGCCTGGGCGCCAGGCATCGCGGCTTCGACATGACGCCCTGGGAGATCATGGACGAGACGCTCAAGGTCTCGTGCATGTGGGATGCCGAGACCAACTGGCAGAAGGGCGGTCAGGATTTCCACCTCGGCTTCGAGACGTCGCACTTCCTCGACGGCTTCGCCTGGCCCGACAAGAAGTTCCGCTTCAAGCCCGACTGGACGGCCTATGGACCGCGCGGCAAGGAAATGCCGGTCCTGCCCGACCATTTCGACGTGATCGACAATGCCACGGCCGAGAAGCCGTTCCGCCTCGTCGCGGCGCCGGCGCGCACGTTCCTCAATTCGACCTTCACCGAGACGCCCAGCTCGCTGAAGCGCGAGGTCCGTCCCACGGCGCTCATGAACCCTGACGACTGCCTCGCCATGGGCATCGTCGAGGGCGAACGCCTCGAGATCGGCAACGAGCGCGGCAAGACCGTCGTCAATGCCAAGCCGCGCGAGGGCCAGCAGAAGGGCGTCGTCGTCGTCGAGGGCATCTGGCCCAACCGCAATTTCGAGACCGGCATCGGCATCAATGCGCTGACCTCGGCCGATCCCGGCTGGCCCAATGGCGGTGCGGTGTTCCACGACACCGCCGTCTGGATCCGCAAGGCCGCGTGAGCGAGGCATTCCAACCGGCGCCCAATCCGAGCATTGCCCAGACGCAGGCACCTCGGATCGAGGGCCGCGGCCATGTCCTCGTGATCGGCAACGAGAAGGGTGGTTCGGGCAAGTCGACGACGGCGCTGCACATCGCCGTGTCGCTGATGAGGGACGGTGCTCGCGTCGCGACGCTCGACCTCGATGCCCGACAGGGAACGCTCAGCCGCTATATCGAGAACCGTGCGGCTTACGCCAGGAAGAAGGGCGTCGACCTGCCGATGCCGCTGCACGCGGCCGTGATGATCTCGACGCTGAATGACCGCCGCGAGGCCGAAGCCGACGAGCGAGGCCGACTTGCGGCTGCGCTCGAACCAGCCGTGGGCGCGGCGGACTTCGTCATCGTCGACACGCCGGGCAGCGACACCCATCTCAGCCGGCTCGCCCACACCTGGGCCGACACCTTGCTCACGCCCCTGAACGACAGCTTCATCGATCTCGATCTGTTGGCCCGTGTCGATCCCGACACACTGAAGATCGTGCGGCCGTCGATCTACGCCGAGGCCGTCTGGAAGCAGCGACAGATTCGCGCCGTCGAGGGCGGCCGGCCGGTCGACTGGATCGTGATGCGCAATCGCCTGTCCTCGCTCGCCGCCCGCAACAAGCGCGACATGGGCAACGTCATCGAGGCGTTGGCCAAGCGCATCGGCTTTCGCGTCGCCGCGGGGCTCAGCGAGCGTGTCATCTACAAGGAACTCTTCCTGAGCGGCCTGACGCTGCTCGACCTCAAGCGCGGCGGTAGCGGGCCGTCCTTGACCCTGAGCCATGTCGCGGCGCGCCAGGAAGTGCGCGACCTCGTGGCGTCGCTCAACCTGCCCGTAGCTGCTCCTGCGCCAGCGGGCGTGCCCGCGACAGAAACAACCATGCCAGCCCTGCCGCCTGCAGGATGAAGAGCAGGCCAAACGACCAGGCATAGCCATCCGGCGAATAGCCCGTTGCGGTGCGCGGCCACAGATCGACGACTTTGCCGATCGCCCATTGGCCGGCAAAGATCACCGTGAAGACCACGAGATTGGAGCTGGTGCTGACCCGGCCGGCATATTGAGCGGGGAACGAACGCGCCAGAAGCGGCATGTACTGGATGGGATAGGCGCCGAGGAAGCCGAACAGCAGCCAGGCCGCGACGGGATGGAACGACGGCAGGAAGGCAAGCCAGGCGCAAACCGCGGCGAACAGCGTGCTGACGAGATTGGCCGAAGCGAAGTCGCTGATGCCGACCCGGCGAAAGGCGCCGGCCAGCACACCGCTCAGGGCAAAGCCCGCGGTCATCACCGCCGTCGTGTAGAGCTGGATGTCGGCGCGGGTCTCGGTGCTGGCGAAGCCGCCGACATCGCGCAGCCAGGGGCCGATCCACAGGGTGATCGAGGCGATGAAGGCCAACTGCTGGAAGGTGAGCAGCGGCTGAATACGCCAGAAGAACGGATTGGTCAGCACGACCCCGGTGATGCGGAACTGGTCGCGCAGCGTGCCCTGCGTCCCGGCGACACCGCGTTCCGGCACGACGATGAACAGGATTGCCGACGTGACAAGGCAGACTCCGGCCAGCCAGAAGAAAAGGCCCTGCCAGCTGATGATCGAAAGCGACCACTGGATCGGCAAAGTCGCGGCCATCGCGCCCAGACCGCCCGCCATCATGTGGAAGCCGGTGATCAGGCCCCAGCGTTCCGGCGGGTACCAGAGCGTGATGGCCTTGATCGCCGCCATCAACCCGCCGGCGAAGCCCAACCCTATCAGAACTCGCGCCACGATCAGCTCGCCGAGCGAGAGGCTCAGACCGAAGAGAGCCGAGCCGATGGCCGCCATCGCCAGAAGCACGGCCTGCACGCGGCGCGGCCCGTAGCGGTCGAGCATCACGCCAAGGATCGGCTGACACCCCGCAAAGAAGAGGAAGAAAGCCGAGGTGAGAAGGCCGAGGTCGCCCGCACTGATCCCGACATCCCGCTCGAGATACGGGAAGATCACCGCGTTTACGCCGCGGAATATGTACGAGAGGAAATAGGCGAGCGCGAACGGTACGAAGACGCGCAGCAGCAGCGTGGCGAAAGGGGGGGAGTTTCCGGTCATGCTTCGTGTTGGCGCAAATGCGCGGCTGCACCATATTGAACGCATCGCAGAGGGTCAAAGGACATGGCTGAGAATCGCCCCGAGGATCGCAAGGTTCCGTCTACCGCAGGTGCGAACGCCGTCGATGCGTTCGTGCGCGAAGTGGGCAAGCTGCCGGTCGATCGCACGCCGGGCGTACGCGGACGGCTCTTGTTCGCCATGGATGCGACGGCAAGCCGCGAGCCGACGTGGGATCACGCCTGCGCCATTCAGGGCGAAATGTTCGTCGCGGCCGATGCGCTTGGCGGTCTCGATGTGCGGCTTGCCTTCTATCGCGGCTTCGAGGAGTTCAAGGTCAGCAGGTGGACCTCCGACGGCCGCGAACTCGCACGCCTGATGAGTGCAGTGCGGTGCGCTGCCGGTCGCACGCAAATCGCGCGGCTGCTGCGCTACGCCGGTGAGCAGCGCCGCGAGAGTCGTCTCGATGCCGTCGTCTTCGTGGGTGACTGCTGCGAGGAGGATGTCGATGCGGTCGGTCACGAGGCGGGCCAACTCGGACTGCTCGGCCTTCCGGTGTTCGTGTTCCAGGAAGGCCACGACCGCACGGCGGCGCGCTTGTTTCCCCAGATCGCCAAGCTGACACGTGGCGCCTATTGCAAGTTCGACCGGTCGAGCCCCGACCAGCTCAAACGCCTGCTTGGCGCGGTGGCGGCCTATGCCGCGGGCGGTCGGGCGGCGCTGCTGAAGTACGGCAAGGATCAGGGCGGGGTGGCCGCGCTACTCACGAACCAGATGAAATGACCGTGGACCTCGTGGCTGCCGTCGAGGCGTTCTTCGACGGCGAAATCCTGCCGCGCCATCGCGAATGGGCGGCATATGTATCTTCCCGCAGCGGAACGCCGCCGTTCGTGGCCGAGCTGCGCGCCAAGGCGTGCGCAGCCGGCCTCTGGAACCTCGGCCTGCACGACCGCATGAGCAATCGCGACTTTGCGCCGATTGCCGAGATCACCGGCCGCTTGCCCTGGGCATCGGAGGTGTTCAACTGCCAGGCACCCGATGTTCCCAACATGATCATGCTGCAGCACGCGGCCAACGCCGAACAGAAGAAGCGCTGGCTCGAGCCGTTGCTGCAAGGCCGCGTCCGCTCGGCCTTCGGCATGACCGAACCTGACGTCGCCTCGTCGGATGCCACCAACATCGCCACGACCCTGCGGCGCGAAGGCGGCGACTGGGTGGTGAACGGCCGCAAATGGTACATCACGGGCGGTGCTCATCCCGACTGCGCCTTCGTCATCGTCATGGGCGTGTCTCGGCCGGAAGCGCCGCGCACTGGCCGGCATTCCTGCGTGATCGTGCCGATGTCGACGCCTGGCCTGCGCGTCGTGCGGGAACTGCGCTTCCTGGGGTGGGAAGACAATGTCGCGCCCATCGCCGAACTGGACTTCAGCGACGTGCGTGTGCCGGCAGAAAACCTGCTGGGGGAGGAAGGCGAGGGTTTTGCCGCGGCGCAGGTGCGGCTGGGGCCGGCGCGGCTGCATCACTGCATGCGGGCGATCGGCGCCTGCGAGGTCCTGGTCGAACTCATGATGGCGCGCGCTGCCGGGCGGCAGGCGTTCGGTCGGGCGCTGATCGATTATGACTCCACGCAGCAGGCCGTTGCGCGCTCCCGCATCGAAATCGAACAGGCGCGGCTGCTGGTCCTGCGGACGGCCGAACGACTGGACCAGGATGGTCATCAGGCCGTCTGGCGCGACGTCTCGATGGTCAAGGTCGCTGTGCCGGAAATGGCGCAGCGCATTGCCGATCGGGCGCTGCAACTGTTCGGGGCGATGGGCGGCAGCGATGACGCCCCGATCCACCGTGCCTTTGCCGTTGCGCGCATGCTGCGCATTGCCGATGGGCCCGACGAAGTCCATTTGCGACAGATCTTCCGGCAGGAGCGGCCGGCCCGCTGGACCGTGTCGAACTCGCCGTATATTACGCCGAGCAATGACTGAGAATGGCCGCAAGCGAATTTATGCGATCGTATTTGGCCTGATCCTGGCGGGGATCACCTTCGCAGGCCTCGAGGTGCTGGCCTCGCTGGAAGCGCCGCGCTGGCCGGCGCGAGCCTTGCGCTCGACGCCGCCGGCCACCGTGCAGTTGAGCGACTTCACCGACTTGGCCGACAAGCCCTGGGTTTTCGAGCCGAACAACTCATGGGGCATGCGCGACAAGGAACGCAGCATCGCCAAGCCGGTGGGCGGTGGCTTCCGCAGCGTCTTCATCGGCGACAGCTATCTCGAGTTCCAGCTAACGCGCCTCACCGTGCCCGGCGAGGTCGAGCGGCGCTTCATCGAGGCCGGCCAGCCGAACGCCGAGATGATCAACCTCGGCATCTCCGCCACAGGCCCGCGCAGCTACTACTACCGCCTGCGTGACGTGGCGTTTGCCCTGTCGCCCGACGCGCTCGCGGTGTTCTTCTTCTCGGGCAACGACTTCCTCTACGACGGGCAGGGTTACGGTCAGGGCATCCTGCCCGACCTGGTCAGCGAGGCGCCCGGCGGTTCGATCCTCGGCAACGTCATGCCGAACGCCAACTGGGTGCTGGTCAATCGTCTGCGCCTGTCGGAGATTCTGACGATCAACAAGCCGGTGCCGCAGGAACTAGACACGCTGGCGAAGATCTCCCGCCTGCCGCCGGCGGAACGCCTGCAGGCGCTCTTTCGCCACATCAAGCGTTACTACTATCCCGACCTGAGCGATCAGCAGATTGCCGCCATCTTCAGCCGGGATAATGAAGCGTTCTGGCAGGCGTACGCCTCTGGCAAGGCCGACGATGAAGCGGTGCAGGGCTGGATCCTGAACCTCATGACCAAGTCGGAGATCGAGAATTCTCCCTATTTCGAGGCAACGACCAAGCAGCAGGCGGCGCGCCTGGTGAAGGACGGCGACATCCAGGCGACCTTGTCGTGGCTGACGGCGATGGACCGCGCCGCCCGCGAGCGCGGCGTGCCTTTGGTCCTGTTCGTCGTGCCGCCGGGCAGCGTCGATCCCGACTATGTCGACTACTGGAAGCCCTGGCCGCGCTTCTATGCCTTCAACGTGATTGCGGACTACAGGCAGGACAGGCTGCTCGATGCATTGAGCAAAACCTCCATCCGCTACGTCGATCTGCGCAAGGATTTCGAGGGTGTGCGGGGCGCCTACCGCCGCAGCGACGCCCACTGGACGGACAAGGGCGTCGAGATCGCGGCCAATCGCGTCTTTCAGGAGTTGCGCCGGCTCGACCGCCGCTAGGCGGCGCCCAGCAATCGCGCCGTCCAACTGCCCGGCAGGACCGACCCCAGCCAGACACCGGCCTTGGTGCCGATCGGGAAAGCGATGCGCGGTTTGTTGGCGGCAAGGCCACGTCGAATGATGGAAGACGCCCGCGAAGCGGTCATCATGAAGGGCATGGGGAAGGGTGCCTCGGCCGTGATACGGC
>JABMNB010000805.1 GCA_013205335.1 Rhodospirillales bacterium | reverse complement strand
TAGGGCTGGAAGACGTTGCGGGCGATCTTCTTCACCGTGACGTCGAGGTCGACCGGATCGCCGCTCACCGTGCCCGACTTGCCGCCCAGCCGCATGCGGATGCGCGCGCCCTCGCCTGCCTCCTCGGCGATCTGGAAGGCCATCGGGTCCCACATCACGCCGAACAGCGCCGGCCCGATCTCACGTTCGACCAGCGCCTTCAGCACGAAGGTCGAATCGCCCGGCGCACCGGAGCCGGGATTGTCGGCGCGATCGGCCAGGACCAGCGGGCCCTGGTTGTGCGACGCGGCGCGGTCCATCGCCTCGTCGACGGTGAGGTACCTGGTGGCATAGCGCTCGCGATTGTCCCACAGCTCCTTGCCCAGCTGCTCGGCCAGCGCCTCGGCCTTCTTCACGTCGCCGTCGGCCACGACCAGGGTGCGGGTGCCCACGTCCTCCACGTCGGCGAAGGAGAAGCCGTGGCTCAACGACACCGAGAGGATGCCGTCCTTGCCCTCGAGGCTCTTCATGCGCACCACGAACTCGTTGATCGGCGGCACGGAGGTTCGATACTGCGCGATCATGCGGCAGTCGTAGCGCGCCATCACCGGCTTCACCTTGCCCTCGACCGTATCGGCGATGATCGCGAACAGTTCGGCGGCACGCTCCATCGTGTCGGTGTGCGGGTATTCCTTGTAGCCGACCAGCACGTCGGCGCTGTCGAGCATCAGGGCGCTCAGGTGGCAGTGCAGGTCGAACTCGGCGCCGATCGCCACCTTCGGTCCGACGATGGCGCGGATTCGCGACAGCAGATCGCCCTCGCAGTCGTCATAGCCGTCGGCCACCATCGCGCCGTGCACGTTGATCAATACGGCATCGAGCGGCAGGGCGGCCTTCACGCCGTCGAGGATCTCGTCGCGGAAATCCTCGTAGACCTTGCGCACCGTTGTGCCCGAGGGTGCCGCGAAGGTCGAGAGTCCCTCGATCACGGTCCAGCCGCGCTTCTCGGTCTCCCTGCGCCAGACGTGCATGGGGGCGGTGAAGTTGGTCGGCTCGTGCTTCGTGGCGTCGCCGTGCCAGATGCCATGTTCCTGGTAGCCGCGCAGGCCGGTGGGGAAGGGTACGAACTGGTTGGTCTCGGTCCCGAGGGCCGCGATGTACACACGCTTGGTCAACGATTTACTCCTTGGCGCAGTGGCAGCCCGCGACATGGTCGTCGACCATGCCCGAGGCTTGCATGAAGGCGTAGCAGATGGTGGAGCCGACGAACTTGAAGCCGGCCTTTTGCAGAGCTTTCGACAGGGCGTCGCTTTCGGCCGAGCGCGTCGGCACGCCCTTCAGGTCCTTCGGCCGGTTGTTCTTCGGCTGGCCGCCGACGAAGCTCCACAGGAATTTCGAGAAGGAGCCTTCGCGTTCCTTCAGGGCGAGATAGGCCTGGGCGTTGCTCACGCTGGCCGCGATCTTGCCCTTGTGCCGGATGATGCCGGGATCGAGCAGCAGCTTCTCCAGCTTCGGGGGGCGGTAGCGCGCGATCTTCTCCGGATCGAACCCGTCATAGACCTTGCGATAGTGCTCGCGCTTGCGCAGCACGGTGATCCAGGAAAGGCCGGCCTGACAGCCTTCCAGCGTCAGCAGCTCGAACAGCGCGCGATCGTCGCGCAGCGGACGGCCCCATTCCGTGTCGTGGTATTTCTGGTAGAGCGGATCGTCCGAAACCCAGCCGCATCTTGGCTTGCCGTCCGCGCCACTCACTCTATCGTGCTTCCAAACCATGTGAGGAAGCTACCCAATGTCCAAGGTCCCCGCCAATCTGAAGGTCTGTATTTTCGATGTATTCGGCACCGTCGTCGACTGGCGCGGCAGCCTGATCGAGGACCTTCCCGTGCTCGGCAGGAAATACGGGATCGAGACCGACTGGACGAGCTTCGCCGACGACTGGCGCGGCCTCTACCAGCCGCAGATTGGCCGCGTGCGCAAGGGCGAGCTGCCGTGGACGCGCATCGACGACCTGCACAAGGAGGCGTTCGAGATGCTGCTCGCCAAGCGCGGCCTGAAGCATCCCGGCGAGGAAGGCTCGTGGGAGTTCACCCATCTCTGGCACAAGCTGCGGCCGTGGCCCGATTCGGTCGAGGGCATCGGCATGATGAAGAAGAAGTATGTCGTGGCCACGCTCAGCAACGGCAATGTCGCGCTACTGATCAACATGGCCAGGAACGGCGGCATCCCGTGGGATCACTGCTTCTCCGGCGAGACCTTCCATCACTACAAGCCCGACCCCGAGGCCTATCTCGGCGTGGTCGACAGCATGTACCTCAAGCCCGAGCAGGTGATGCTTGTGGCGGCGCACAACAACGACCTGGCGGCGGCGCAGAAGTGCGGCCTGTCGACCGGGTTCGTGCTGCGCCCCGGGGAGCACGGCCCCGGCCAGACCCGCGACCTCAAGGCCGATGGCGACTGGAACGCCGTCGGCACCTCGATGATCGATCTCGCGAAGAAGCTTGGGTGCTGATTGAGAGGCGTTGCCTAATCTCTTCCACCTCTCCCCCGCTAGGGGGAGAGGTTAGGTG
>JABMNB010000804.1 GCA_013205335.1 Rhodospirillales bacterium | reverse complement strand
GACCCATTCCGACGAGCAGGTCGCCCAGATCGCGGCCTCGATCCGGGAATTCGGGTGGACGATTCCGGTGCTCGTGGACGAGGCCGGGACGATCATCGCCGGCCACGGCCGGGTGCGGGCGGCTCAGTCGCTCGGCCTGGTCGATATCCCGGTGATGGTCGCGCGCGGCTGGTCGGACGAGCAGCGCCGCCTCTATGTGATCTTCGACAACAAGTCGGCGCTTAACGCGGGATGGGACGAGGACATTCTTCGGCTCGAGCTGCTCGACCTCCGCGAGGGCGGCGTCGATCTCGGGCTCTCGGGCTTTGGCACCATCGAGCTCGCGTCGCTGTTCAAGACGGCGAAGGGCGCGACTGATCCTGATGATGTACCGGAGGTGCCGGTTGTTCCAGTGAGCCGGCAGGGCGACGTCTGGCTGCTGGGCCGGCATCGCTTGCTCTGCGGCGACTCGACCTTGCGCGCTGCCGTCGATCGTCTGATGGCGGGGATGCCGGCCGACATGGCATTCACGGATCCGCCTTACAATGTGAACTATGCCAACACAGCGTCGGACAAGTTGCGGGGCACGAACCGACCGATCCTGAACGACGCGCTGGGCGGAGAGTTTGGCGCGTTCATGAGGGCGGCGCTGGAGAACCTGCTCGCCGTCACCAATGGTGGGATCTACATCTGCATGTCGTCGTCGGAACTCGACACGCTCCAGAAGGCCTTCCGCGAGGCCGGCGGCAAGTGGTCGACGTTTCTGATCTGGGCAAAGAACACGTTCACGCTTGGCCGCGCCGACTACCAACGGCAGTACGAGCCGATGCTGTACGGCTGGCGGGATGGGGCCGACCGCTATTGGTGCGGAGCCCGCAACCAGGGCGACGTGTGGCTGTTCGACAAGCCCCACAAGAACGACCTGCATCCGACGATGAAGCCGGTCGGGCTAGTCGAGCGTGCCATCGAGAATTCGTCTGAGGCTGGCGGCGTCGTGCTCGACCTGTTCGGCGGATCCGGCACCACGATGATCGCGGCGGAACGCCTCGGCCGACAGGCGCGACTTGTAGAACTTGACCCGCGCTACGTGGACGTGATCGTTAAGCGCTGGCAGGACTTCACCGGCGAGGCCGCGTGCCGCGAGAGAGACGGCGCGACCTTCGCCGATGTTGTTCAGTCCTCGTCGACCGCCTCGGAGGCGGCGTAGGACGGGTCCGTCATCACGCCCGGCGCCCAGCGGCTCTGGTTGTCCTTCCTGCAGGCATCGCAGGTGATCCCGCAGTAAATCCCGCGGGCGTCAAAGAATTCCCGGCCCGGCTTACCCGAGCCGCACCGGCAGCCGCCGACCCAGTATCGGTAGTAGCGGCTGCCCTCAAATCGTCCAATCTTTGAGTTGTCCATGGTCAGCCTGCGATCCGGTAGGTGGCCTTGCGGCTGCCATCAGCGCGCTCGCTGAGCACGTCGAGGCCGAGCTTCTTTTTTAAGGCGCCGGCAATGGCGCCGCGCACCGTGTGAGCCTGCCAATCAAGCCTCTCGACGGCCTCGTCGATCGTCACGCCCTCCGGCCGGCGCATCATCGCGATTAGCTGGGCCTGCTTCGTGTCGAGGCGCGGCTCTTTGCTTTCGCGCGGCGGTGCCGTCTCGGCGGGCTCGCCCACCGCCTGCCGTCCCTGCTTGGTGATCACCAGATTGCCAGCGCGAAAACCCGCCAGATTCTTGGCGATCAACGCAGTGGTCACCTTGGTCTGGGCGCCGCCGTTTAACTTGCCGAAGTCGATGAAGCCTTTGTCGTTCGTCAGGCCAGTCTTGAGGGCGGCAATCTGTGTCTCGCTGAGTTTGATGGTCATGATTTAGGCTCCTTTGGTGGGGTTGGTGCGGCGGTGATATTCGGCCAGCGCGGCCTCTGCCTCGGCGCGAGTGCCGTAGGCCCGGTCCAGATCGAAGTGGAGCGAAGGCAAGCGCGAGCTGGTGAGCTGGCAGACGTACCAGCTGGCGTAGAGTTGGGTGACGTACATCCCTGCCTCCTAAGCCGGCGTAATGTAGAAAAGAGGGGCGGCGCCGCCGCCGATCCAGTAGCGGCCGACCCGCTTGAGTTCCTCGTGAGCGGAGTAGAATTCCCCGTAGTCGTCGCCGGTAACCTCGGTGAGATTCACGTCGATTGCGTGCGGGGTGACGGTGTCCTCTTCGTAAACGTTGACCTGCATGTCGGGCCTCCAACCCGGTTTCCGGCTGGCGCTGATCGCCGGCCTTGTGACCGTGTCATCGCTCCGGTGGCAGCGATCATCGAGCGTTTAAGCAGATCATTTGATGGCGTTGATTTGGCGGATTTGATCGTTTGATGATCGTGGGGAAACCGCATGCCCAGCGGCCTTAAACCCCAACCGACCGCAGGAGAAGGCAGCAGCATGAAAAAGGCAAAAGGGGGCCGACCGCCCCATGAGCCAACGCCGCAGACGCGGGCGATGGTGGAAACCTTCGCGGCGTTCGGCATCCCGCACGACGATATCTCGCGCGTCATCGGCATAACTTCGCCGACGCTGCGCGAGCATTATCGCGAGGAGCTCGACCTCGGGCTCATCAAGGCAAACGCAAAGGTGGCGCAAAACTTGTTCACCATCGCGTGCAATCAAAACCGCGAAGGGCTCGACGCGGCGAAGTTCTGGCTGCGCGTGCGCGCCGGCTGGTCGGAGTATTCTCCACCGCCAATGGCGCAGCGCCACGACGAGCCGCTTGGCAAGAAGGCGCAAGCCGAGCTTGAAGCCGGCACGGCGCACGAGGGTACGGAGTGGGGCGCGCTGCTGCGCCACTGATGGCCGCGCACTGGACGTTTGCCGTTCCCGATTGGCGCGAGCGGATCGAGGCCGGCAAGTCGCTGATGCCGAAGCTGCCGATCGACAGGAAAGAATATCAACGGGCGATCGGCATATTTGACAATTTGCGTTTGCCCGATGTGGTCGGAAAGCCTGCGCTGAAAGAGGCCAGCGGCGAATGGTTCCGGCAGATCGTCGGCACGGTGCTGGGCTCGATCGACCAGGCAACCGGCGAGCGCCAGGTGCCAGAGTTGTTTCTGCTGGCGCCAAAGAAGTCGAGCAAGACGAGCTACGGCGCGGCCTTCATGGTCACGGCGCTGCTGATGAACGAGCGCCCGCGGGCAGAGTTCCTCCTGGTGGCGCCGTCGCTGGCGATTGCCCACCTCGCGTTCACGCAAGCTGTCGGCATGATCGAGGCCGACGAGGCGGGCTTCCTGCCGCGCCGGATGCACGTGCAGGAGCACATGCGGAAGATCACCGATCGGCGCACCAAGGCATCGCTGGCGATCAAGACATTCGACGCCAGCATCCTGACCGGCATCAAGCCGGCCGGCGTGCTGCTCGATGAGCTTCACGAAATCGCGCGGAGTTCGGCGGCGGAAAGGATCATCGGGCAGATTCGGGGCGGCATGATCGCCATCCCCGAGGCGTTCTTCGCGATGATTACGACGCAAAGCGACCAGCCGCCGCGAGGCGCGTTTGCGGCGGAATTGAAAAACGCACGCGGCATCCGCGACGGCCGCACACCGGGACGCACGCTGTCGGTGCTGTACGAGTTTCCCGAGCGCTTCATCAAAGACAAGGCGATTCCGCCCGCTTGGAAAGACCCGAAAAACTGGTGGATGGTCACGCCCAACCTCGACAAGTCGGTGACGCTGGCGAAGCTTGAGGAGATGCTTGAGCGTGCCGAGCGCGACGGCGACGGCGAGGTTATCCGCTGGGCCTCGCAGCACCTCAACATCGAGATCGGCCTGGCGCTTGGGTCGGATCGCTGGGCCGGCGCGGAACACTGGCAGGCGGCAGCCGAGACGACGCTAACCTTAAGCG
>JABMNB010000803.1 GCA_013205335.1 Rhodospirillales bacterium | reverse complement strand
GCGCGCGGCGCGTAATAGAGTGCATAGCGGGGCTGCGCCTGCGCCCCCTGCATGCAATCGCTCAAGCGGTCGCTCCCGCACGGCGGCCGATCATGGCGAAGCGAAGCTGGCTGGACACCAGGTCGATCGCCGCCACGGTGACGAGGATCATCAGGATGATGAACGAGGTCTGCTGCAGCTCCAGCGTGCGGATAGCCTCGGCCAGATGCAGGCCGATACCGCCGGCGCCGACGATGCCGATGATGGTGGCCGAGCGGGTATTCGATTCGAAATAGTAGAGTACCTGGCTCACGAGCACCGGAAAGACCTCGGGCAGGATGCCAAAGCGGATGCCCATGAAGTGGCCGCCGCCGGTCGAGGTTATTCCTTCGACCGGCTTCCGATCGGCCGCCTCGATGGCCTCGGAGTAGAGCTTGCCGAAGCTGCCGATGTCGGAGGTCATGATGGCGAGTGCGCCGGCGAAGGGTCCGAGCCCCACAACGTTGATCCAGATCAGGGCCCAGATGAGGATGTCGACGCTGCGGATCGTGTCGAGCGAGCGGCGTGCGAGGAAGCGCACGATGCGCTGGGCGGTGACGTTGCGCGCGGCGAGCAGGCCGACCGGCAGTGCGAGGATCGCTGCCGACAGGGTCCCCAGCAGCGCAATGGCCACCGTCTCGATGAGTGCCATGCCATAGGCCCGCGCATGCGCCCACGAGCCGGGATCGGGCGGCATCATCAGGCCGGCAATCTCGACCAGCCGGCCCATGCCCGACAGGAGCTTGCCGTCGAAGAAGCCCAGGACCTCCATGCCGTACAGGAGAAGCGCGAGCATCGCGCTTGCCACGACGATCATGGGCAGGCGCTGCGGCCCAAAGCGCCGGAAATGCTCGGGATAGCGGTCGCGAACGGCGTCCATCAGTTCTTTCCTTCGAGACCGATCAGGCGATGACGCAGCAGGGAGGTCAGGCTGTCGATGACTGCCACGGTGAGCAGGATCATCACCAGAATGGCGGAGACGTCGGAATAGTAGAACTTGCGGATCGCCTCGATCAGGTCCTGACCGATGCCGCCCGCGCCGACGAAGCCCATGACGGCGGCGCCACGCACGTTGATCTCGAAGCGCAGCAGCGCGTAGCTGACGAAATTCGACATGACCTGCGGCAGCGCGCCGAAGCGCATCGCGACGTGCCAGGCCGCGCCCGTCGAAGACACACCCTCGACCGGCTTCATGTCGATGTTCTCGACGACCTCGGCGAACAGCTTCCCGAGCGCACCCAACGTATGGATCACGACCGCCAGCACGCCCGCCATCGGACCGAGGCCGAAGGCGATGACGAACAGCAGGGCGAAGACCAGCTCCGGGACGGTGCGGCAGAGTTCGCAGAAGCGGCGAACGGTGACGCGCACCCAGCGCGACGGTGCGACATTGGCCGCCCCGAGGAAGGCAAGGCACGCCGCCGCCGCCGCTCCCAGCAGCGTGCCGACATAGGCCATCAGCAGGGTCTCCCAAAGCTGCCGAAGCCAGCGGCCCAGACCCCAGAACCACTCCCCGAAGTCCGTCCAGACGGGCTGGCCATTCTCGAGATGGAACAGGCGGATGATGTAGCTGGGGAAGCGATGGATGTTCTCGAGGAACCTGACCGGCGACACCTCGGCCGAGATCGACGCGAGAAGCATCGCCGCCGCGACACACGCCACCATCAGCAGCGTATGCCAGCGACGCGACCGCACCGAGGCGTCGTAGGCCGCCATCAGCGGCCTCAACTGCGCCTCGGGCAGGCGTGTGACGTGGGTACTCAAGACAATGCGGACGCCCGGAAGGAAGCCTGGACCCCGATCAGCTCTTCTGCTTGCGCAGCGCGTCGATGAACTTGATGAGCTCGACCACGGGCTCATAGTACTTCGCGTCGACCGCTTGGAACCCGCGATCCTTGCCGTCGGACAGCTTGTCGAACGCCGCCTTGGCCTTGGTCGGCGATTCCATGAAGGCCTTGGTGATGGCGGCCTTCAGGTCAGGCGGCAGGCTGGCGAGATAGGCGAACGGCGAGTTGGGGATCAGGTCGGACTTGTAGATGATCCTGAAGTCCTCCTGCTTGGCCAGACCCTTCTTGGCCATGCGCGAGAGGTTCGAGTCGTTTTCGGCGTTCCACCAGTTGGCGGCAACATCGACCGTCTTCTGCTGCAGCGCGATCACGGCATTCTCGTGGCTGCCGGTGTAGGTGACGCGCCCGAAGAAGGTCTCGGGATTGAGCTTGAGCTTGTTCAGCGCAAAGCGCGGGACATTGTTGCCCGAGGTCGAGTTGGGATCGACGAGACCCAGGTTCTTGCCCTTCAGGTCGTCGATCGTCTTGTACGGGCTGTCGGCGCGCACATAGAAGACCGAGTAGTAGCCGACGGTCCCGTCGCTGTTCACGGTGGTGACGAAGGGCTCGACCTTGACCCCGGTCACGATCGCCCGCGCATAGGACGCCGGACCGTAGCCCGCGAGATGGATGCTGCCGTTGCGCTGGCCCTCGATGACGGCGGCGTAGTCGTTGGCGACCCGCAGCGTCACCTTGGTGCCCAGGGTCTGCGACAGATACTCGACGAAGGGGCCGTAGCGCTCGGTCACGCCCGAGGCATTCTCGGCCGGGACGACGGCGAGGACGAGCTCGGGATAGGCGCTCTTCCACGACTGGGCATGGGCGGTGCCGGCCAGGGCGAGGGACGAGGCAGCAAGGGTGGCGCCGAGCGCGTGACGACGGGTAAGCATGGCTGGTTCTCCTTGATGAAGCGAAACGTCGGGAACGAGTTCAGGAGCCTGCGAGGGCGAGTCCCGGCTGGGCGCCGACCGGCAGTGTCGCGGGCGACGGCAGCCCATGGCCCATCACGTCACCGGCCTCGAGCCCGTAGAGCTCGCGCGAGGTCGCTTCGGTGAGCGCGGCCGGCACGTCGTCGAACACGACCCGACCGGCGGCCATGCCGACCAGCCGGTCGCAGTAGGAGCGGGCGAGGTCGAGACTGTGGAGATTGCAGACCACGGTGATGCCGAGATGGCGGTTGATGTGCTGCAGCGCGTCCATCACCACCTTGGTATTGCGCGGGTCGAGCGAGGCGATGGGCTCATCGGCCAGAACGATGTCGGGCTCCTGGACGAGCGCGCGGGCAATGGCGACCCGCTGCTGCTGGCCACCGGAAAGGGTCTCGGCGCGCTGGCCGGCCATCCGCGCCATGTCGAGGCTTTCGAGCGCGGACAGGGCCTGCGCCTTCTCCTCGTCGTTCCACAGCTTCAGGAGAGCGCGCGCGGGCGGCATGTGAAAGGCGCGGCCCATCATGACGTTGGTCAGCACGTCGAGGCGGCCAGCGAGGTTGAACTGCTGGAAGATCATGGCACAGCGGGCGCGCCAGGCGCGCAGCGGCCGGCCGCGCAGAGCCGTCACGTCGGTATCGCCGAACAGGATGCGGCCCGAGGTCGGGTCGCCCAGGCGGTTGATCATGCGCAGGAGAGTCGACTTGCCGGCGCCGGACCGGCCGATCACGCCGACCATCTGGCCCGCCGGTACGACGAGCGAGACGCTGTCGACGGCCTTCTTGCCGCCGAAGCTCTTGGTAACGCCTTCCAGTCGCAGCATCCGGCCTCCGGTCCCCACTGGAGGCTCGGTACCGGCCGCAGGCTTCTTCCGTGCGACATTTGAGTTACAGACTGAAGACAGTGGTGGAGAAGAACGTCACACCCTGTGAGTCTGCCGGTCGTCGTCTACTTGTGGCCGAGCATCCGAAGGGCCTGCAGCATCGTCGGCGTCGGCATGCCGAGGGCGAGGCTTTCGGGGGGCGCCGCCGCCGCCATGGCCCGATAGGCCATGGCCAGCGCCTCGCCGTCGGAGAGAGATGGCCACGATTTCACGACCGCGAGACCCGCCCGGATCATCTGCGCCGTCACCACGATTTCGCTCGGTTCGCTGGCTTTGGACGTCATGGGCCTGCACTCGCACTCGGTGCCCGGGACTATGCGGCAGAATCCTTACAATGCGCTTTCGCCACGACTTAAGCCCTGTTCAGGCGCCGTCCGAGGCCGGCAGGGTGACGGTAAAGGTCGAGCCCTTGCCCGGCACGCTCTGGATGTCGAGCCGGCCACGGTGGCGATTGACCACATGCTTCACGATGGCGAGGCCGAGCCCGGTGCCGCCGAGCTGGCGCGAACGGGCGGTGTCGACCCGGTAGAACCGCTCGGTGAGCCGCGGCAGGTGCGCGGCCGGTATGCCGTCACCCTCGTCCTTGACCGCAACCGCCACGCGGTCCTTGCCCGCCAGCCGCGCCTCGACCCGCACGGAAGTGGCGGGGCGCGCATACTTCACCGCGTTGTCGATCAGGTTCTGGAACACGATGATGAGTTCGTCGTGATCGCCGATCGCGCGCGGCAGATCGGCTGGCAGGTCGAGCTCGATCCGGACCTTGCGCGAGGACGCCTTGAGCTGCAGCAGGTCGAGCACCGAACGCAGCACGCTGCTGAGATCGATGGCGGCAGCGGGCCTTGCATGCTCGTGCTGCTCGATACGCGACAGCATCAGGAGGTCGTCGACCAGGCGACGCATGCGGTCGGCCTGTTCGGCCATGATGCCGAGGAAGCGCTCGCGCGCCGCCGTGTCCTCGCGCGCCGGGCCGCGCAGGGTCTCGATGAAGCCCGCCAGGCCCGCAATTGGCGTCTTGAGTTCGTGGCTGGCGTTGGCCACGAAATCGGCCCGCATGCGCTCGGCACGGCGCAGCGCCGTCGTGTCGTGCAGCACGATCAGAGCCAGCGAGCCATCGGCCGCCGCACGCGGCAGGCGGCGCAGATGGGCCACGACGTCGAGTTCGGGCGGCCCCGCCAGCACCAGCTCGACGACGCTCTGGTCGGGCCGTGCGAAGTTGCCGTCCGGGCCGGTCTCGAGCAGCGCGTCGATGGCGGCGAGGAGCTGCGGCTGGCGCAGCACCGTCGAGACATCGCGCTCGGGGCCGCTGGAACTGCCGAGCAGGAGCGCGGCGGCGAGGTTGGTGCGCACGATACGGCGGTGGCGGTCGACCGAGACCAGCGCGTCGGGCAATCCGTCGACGATGGCCTGCGCCGAGGCCGCCAGATCATCGATCGACGCCCGCTGGCGGCGCCAGCCGGTCGAGAGCGTCGCGGCCGCGGTCGCGAGTTCCTCGGTGGCGGGCGCGAAGGAGAGCCGCGGCATCACCGGCTCGCGCTCGTCGGACAGTTCGCCGACGAATCGGGCGAAGCTCGCCAGCGAGCTGAGATAGCGCTGAACGAGAAATGTCGTGACCGCGGCGATGCCGGCCATCGCGATCAGCGTGGTCCGGCCCGAAAGTTCGCCGAGGCCGAAGAGGATGGCGAGCGCGCCCCAGGACGGCGCCAACGCCACGGCGTTGGCGACGAGCGTGCGACGGAGGGGGATCGCATTGTCGGCCATGCGCCGACTATAGCGACTTAACTCATCCGTGGTGCGAAGAAGCGTATGGCCGCGAGGCCGAACAGGAAGCCCGCGATGTGCGCCACCCAGGCGACCGACTCGCCGCCCGCGCCCGGCGTGCCGCCGAAGATGCCGAAGAAGACGTTGAGGGCGATCCAGATACCGGCGACCGGCAGCAGCGATGTCAGGCTGCCAACGTAACGCATCAACATCAGCACGGCGCCGAAGACGCCGCTGACGGCGCCCGACGCTCCGACCACCGGATCGGGCGAGTCGGGATAGACGAGGATATGCACGAGGCCGGCGACGACGCCGCAGACAAGATAGAAGAGCACGAAGCGGCGCACGCCCAGCAGCCGCTCGACCGGCGCGCCGAAGGCCGCGAGCGTCAGCATGTTGATGCCGAGATGCATCCAGCCGCCATGCAGGAACTGGTAGGTGATCGGCGCGACGATCAACGAGAAGAGATCCTGCCCGCTGTCGGTGGTGTAGGCGGCGGGCACCAGGCCGAACTGCAGGATGATCTTCTCGTCGGCCTGCTCGCCGAGAAGCTGGCGCAGGAGGTGGACGGCGACGTTGATGCCGATCAGCCACAGCACGGCCGGCGGCAGGTTGATGGCCCGCTCGCCGGTTCCGCGACCGCCGGGAAGGCGGCGCTGCTCGTCGTCGTCAAAAGGCATGCGCCGCTCCGGTCTCAGGTCAGGCCCTTTCAGGGCCGCTCAGGTCTTCGGTCCGCCCTGGCCCAGGGCGCGCAGCCGCAGCCTGAGCGCGTTCAGCTTGATGAAGCCTTCCGCGTCGCGCATGTCGTAGACCGAATCCTCCTCGAACGTCACCATGTCGAGATCGTAGAGGCTGACCGGCGACTGCCGCCCGGTGATGATGACGTTGCCCTTGTAG
>JABMNB010000802.1 GCA_013205335.1 Rhodospirillales bacterium | reverse complement strand
GAATACGAGCTGGGCTGCGACGTAGGCGAACGCCGCTCCCGCGACTTCTGGCAGCGCCGCTTCGGCGTCACGCCCGACTGAGGCGCGACTGATCGCGGTGAATCAGGATTACGGCGCGGAGCGCGGAGCGCTTGCTCCGGCAAGCGGATTGGGCATCGGGCCGAGGCCGGGATCGAAGCCACCGCCACCGATCCCCGGGCCGCCCATTCTCGGTTGTCCGCCCGGACCATTGGCCATGCCCGGACTGCGCGGCGCCGGGCCGCCCTGGACCGGTCCGGCGGCGTTTGGGCCCTTGCCGGAATTGCCGTCGGCAAAGCCGGTTGCCTTCGCCGCCCCGTCGGCGCCAGAGCCCTGACGGCCCGCGCCCGCTTCGAGCCTGCCGATATTGTCGGCCAGGCTTCCACGGGCAAGGCGCATTGCCGGTCCGGGCGCCTGGCCCAGCAGAGTGCTGACCTGAAAGCCGGGAGCCGTCACGCTTTGCGTCCTCCCCTGGCTGGTCATCGTCATTTCATGGCCGAATACGAAGGTGGCGGTGGTTTTCGTCGGCTCGACGCTGAACATCGCAATGCCGCCGCGAATGGTGAGCGTGGCCGATGGCGTCACGACGATGACCGGCGTCTTCTTGCTGATCTTGCCGCCGACCAGACGGAACACGCCCTTCGTCGCCGTGATCGCGAGGTCGCCCAGCTTCTGGTCCGCGTCATAGACGAACCTGTCGAGGGTGACCCGCGCCTGGTTGCTGATCGTCAGGGCCGTTCCGTCGAGGAACAGGAGATGAGCGCGATCCGCCGCGCCCGTGGTGACGACCTCGCCCGCCGTCACGTCGATCCCGACATGGAGGACCCGCTCGATCTCATCGGGCGGCTTCCCGGTGGGATCACCGGTGACCGCCGAGGTGATCCCGATCCTTTGCGCGATCGCTGCACCGGGCACGCCGACCACCAGGGGCAGGACCAGGATTGTTGCACCCACAAGGAACGTGCCGCGAATCTTCCGCATGCAACAGCTACGCACGTGGCGGCGGCGTCATCCCCCTTGGCTTCCGGTCCAATCACCCCCTGACCGCCGGCGTGCACCGATCGTTCGCTCCGGAAACGTGCCTGGCTAGGCGCGACATCCGTCTGGAAGCCGACATAGGCCATGCGCCTCGGATCGAACGGCATCTCCGGCGGAGCCTTCTGCATCCTCGGATCGACCACCACCTTGGCATTGACATTGTCGCGATGGCCGCGGCCCTTGCGCGCAAGGCGCAGGCGGGTCTCCACATGGTCGTCGCGCAGCTGCGCGACGCGCTCTGTGACTCAGGCGTCGCAAAGTATCTGGTCCGGCGTCGTTATTCGGCACACGGTCGAGGCGGGCTCTTTCTCGGGACCGTCCACGGCATGTCTTGCGCGCATGCGTGGCGCAGATGCTCGTGAACATTGCAGAAATTCAATCCGCCTATTCGTCTCTGGCGGGTTGCAAACATTGATCTATCGCCGAACTCTAGATAACGTTGGTCTTGGGTAGAGGTGACCTTGGGAAGGGTCACCACCGTGGGCGTCGGAGGGGTCCGATGCACCAGGTCACGGTCTTGGTGTTGTGGGAAGGGTGTAAGGTAAATGGCTGGGGTACAACCTGGCGTCGCAACGTCCGCCACGTGCGGCGGCGGCGTCGATGCGTTCGACTTCGAGGATGTGGGCGGAACGATCACCGGGCGGTTTGCCGCCAGCGCAGCCGCCGCCGCGGCTTCGGTCGCCATGGTCCAACGCGATCAGACGACGACCTATGCCGAGCTCGATCGCCGGTCCAACAAGCTCGCGCGCTACCTTGTCCGCCAAGGCGTCGGCGCCGGAGATGTGATCGCGTTGCATGCTGGCCGCTCCGTCGGCTCGATCGTGGCGATTCTCGCGACCCTCAAGGTAGGCGCTGCCTACGCGCCGCTCGACCCCGCCACACCTCCCGACTGCCTCGCCTGGCTCGTCCATGATTGCGGCGCCCGCCTCACGCTGACCGGCCGGTCCGACGCAGCGGACCTGCCAGGGCAGGTGCTCGGCCTCGATGCGGCGTTGGCGGCATGCGAGCGCGAGGACGGATCGGCGATCGAGGATCGCTGCCGTCCCGACGACATTGCATACCTGATGTACACATCGGGCTCGACCGGCCGCCCGAAGGGAGCCGCCGTGCCGCATCGCGCCGTGGTCCGCCTCGTGACCGACCAGACCTACGCGCGCTTCGCCGCCGACGAGGTGTTCCTGCACGCAGCCCCGCTGCCCTTCGACGCCAGCACGTTCGAGATCTGGGGCACGTTGCTGCACGGTGCGCGGGGCGTCGTCGTCGAGGAGGATCGAGCCTCCCTGCAGCAGATCGCCGACACGATACGGCGCCAAGGCGTCACCACAGCCTGGTTCACCGCCGGACTATTCCATCTGCTGGTCGATCACCAGCTCCTGGCGTTGCGGGACATGCGCCAGATCCTGGCCGGCGGCGACGTGCTGTCGCCCACCCATGTGCGGCGCGCCCAGGCCAAGCTGCCGAACTGCCAGCTCATCAACGGTTACGGCCCGACCGAGAACACGACCTTCACCTGCTGCTACCGGATCCCGAAGGCCGGCTGGGGCGCCGGGCCGGTGCCCATCGGCACGCCGATCCGCGGCACCTACGTGCGCCTGCTCGACGACGACATGAATCCGGTGGCGGATGGCGAGATCGGCATGCTTTATGCCGGTGGCCTCGGCCTCGCCTCGGGCTATCTCGGGGACGCCCGCCGGTCGGCAGCCATGTTCGTGCCCGATCCCTTTCATCCCGGAGCGACGATCTACCGGACCGGCGACCTCGCGCGACGACGCCCGGACGGCGCGTTCGACTACATTGGTCGGCGCGATCGTCAGGTGAAGATCGACGGCAAGCGGGTCGAGCTCGGCGAGATCGAGGAGACCTTACGACGCAGCGTCAGTATCGCCGACGCCGTCGTCACCGCGAGCAAGGTCGACGGCAGCCACGTCCTCACCGCCTACATCAAGGGCGCCGCCGCCAACAGCGACCCCTCGATGTTGGCGGCGGAGGCGCGCAACGACCTGCTCCGCACTCTACCCCCGCACATGCGGCCGGCGCGCATCGTCGTGCTCGACGAGTTCCCGCTCAAGACCTGCGGCAAGGTCGACCACGACCGCCTGCCCAAGCCGTATCCGCTGCATGCCGAAACCGTGCAGCCCGCCGAGGACAACACCGAGAGCTGGCTGCGCGAGATCTTCGGGCGCAAGCTGGGCGTGCGCAACGTCGGCGCCGACACCAACTTCTTCGATCTCGGCGCCACCTCGCTGAAGCTGGTCGAGGCCCATGCCGCGATCGAGCGCATCTGGCCCGGCGTCAACGTGGTGGCTCTGTTCCGCCATCCCAACATCCGCGACCTGGCGCGCGCCATCGAAGGGCGCGATACTTCGCTCCACCCCGCCGCCCGCCGCCGCGCGCAGCAGCAGGCGGACGCGCTGAAGAGGATGCAGCGCAGTCGGCTGGCGCGATGAGCGACGAGCTGCCGGAAAACGCCATCGCCATCGTCGGGCTGGCCGGACGCTTCCCCGGCGCCGACGACGTCGCCGAGTTCTGGGCGAACGTGCGCAGCGGCAAGACCTCGATCGGGCGCTTCACCGAAGCCGAGCTCGAGGATTCCTTCGGCCCCGACGTGCGCCACGACCCCAACTTCGTGCGGGCCCGGCCGATCCTGAAGAACGTCGACAGGTTCGACGCCGAGTTCTTCGCCATGCTGCCGCGTGAGGCCGCCCTCACCGACCCGCAGCACCGGCTGATGCTGGAATGCGCGTGGGCCGCGCTGGAAGACGCGGGCTACGATCCCGCGAAGTATCCCGGCTCGATCGGCGTGTTCGCCGGCTCGAGCATGAACACCTACCTGCTGACCAACGTGCTGGCCGAGCGGCAGAGCGTCGACAGCTTCGCCAGCGACTACCAGGTCGGCTCCTACGACACGCTGCTGGGCGCGCTGTCCGACACGCTGGCCACCCGCATCGCGTACAAGCTCAACCTGCGCGGTCCGGCGATGACGGTGCAGAGCGCCTGCTCGACCTCGCTGCTGGCCGTGGCCCAGGCATGCCAGAGCCTGCTGATGTACCAATCGGACATGGCGCTGGCAGGCGGCGTCTCGATCACCTTCCCACAGAAGCGCGGCTACCTGCACCAGGAAGGCGGCATTGTCTCGCCCGACGGCGTCTGCCGGCCGTTCGACGACGGCGCTGGCGGCACCGTGTTCGGCGACGGCGTGGCCGTCGTGCTGCTGAAGCGGCTCAGCGACGCGATCGAGGACGGCGACCACATCCACGCGGTGATCCGCGGCAGCGCGGTCAACAACGACGGCGCCGACAAGGTGGGCTTCACGGCACCCAGCGTGCGCGGCCAGTCGGAGGTCATCGCTTCGGCGATCGCCGCCGACATCGACGCCCGCACCATCGGTTATGTCGAGTGCCACGGCACGGCGACGTCGCTCGGCGATCCCATCGAGTTCGACGGGCTGCTGCGCGGCTTCGGCGCGCAGAAGGTCGAGCAGCCTTACTGTGCGCTGGGCTCGGTGAAGGCCAATGTCGGCCATCTCGACGCCGCCTCCGGCGCGACCGGCCTGATCAAGGCGGTGATGGCGCTGCAGCATCGCGAGATCCCGCCGCTCACCAACTTCACGCGCCCCAACCGGCACCTCGATCTCGCCGGCAGCCCTTTCTACTTCCCCTTGACGCCGGTGCCCTGGGCGCAGGGCACCACGCCGCGCCGTGCCGGCGTGAGTTCGTTCGGCGTCGGCGGCACCAACGTCCACGTGGTCCTGGAAGAAGCGCCGCAACCCGCGCGGCGGCCGACGTTGGCCGCCCACGGCCACATCCTGCCGCTGTCGGCACGCAACGATACGGCGCTGAGCGAGGCCGCAACCATCTTGGCCGACCATCTCGAGCAGGCTCCCGCCGCGCAAATCGAGGACGTCGCCCACACCCTGCAGACCGGCCGCCGAGCCTTCGACCGCCGCGTCGCCGTCACCGCCGACTCGCGCGAGGACGCGATCAGGGCATTGCGCTCACTGCCGCCCGCCACCACGGCCCAGGGACGGCCACCGCTCGTGTTCATGTTCCCCGGCCAGGGCGCGCAGCATGCCGGTATGGCGCGCGACCTCCATCGCGACCACGCGCTGTTCCGCCGGCTGGTCGACGAGGGCATCGCCATCGCGGGGCCGCTCGTCGGCGACGGGCTGAAGGCCCTGCTCCTCGACCCGGAGGCCACGGCTGGCGACGCGACGCTCCACGCGCAGCCCGGCCTCTTCATCTTCGAGTACGCACTGGCGCGGCTCTATATGTCCTGGGGCCTCGAGCCCGATACCATGGTGGGCCACAGCGTCGGCGAGTTCGTCGCGGCGTGCCTTAGTGGCGTCTTCACCTTCGAGGAAGGCTGCCGTTTGGTTTCCGAGCGGGCGCAGGCAATGCAGGCCATGCCGCCGGGCGCAATGCTGGCGGTCCGCCTGCCCGAAGCCGAGCTGCGCGCCGAGCTGGGCGACGCGCTCGACCTTGCCGCCATCAACGCGCCGCAGCTCGTGGTCGCCGCAGGGCCCAAGGCCGACATCGATGCCCTGAACGCCCGCCTCACCGCGCGCGGCGTGATGTGCCGGCCGCTCGCCGTCAGCCACGCCTTCCATTCGCGCGCGCTCGATCCGGCACTGCCGGCCATCGAACGCGCCGCGGCTGCGGTCGCGCTGCAGGCGCCGCAGCGTGCCTTCGCCTCCAGCGTCACGGGCGGCTGGGCGAGTGCGGCGCAGGCGACCGATCCGGGATACTGGGCGCGTCACGGCCGCGAGCCGGTGCGCTTCGCCGACGCGCTGGCCACGGTGGCGCAGGACCAGCCGTTCCTGCTGGAGGTCGGTCCGGGCCGCAACCTCGCGGGTCTCGCGGCACAGATCGTCGACCGCCGGTCCTTGCGCGGCGTGGCAGCGAGCCTGCCCGATGCCGGGACCGAAGATCTGCGCGAGGCGCTGGGGGCGCTCTGGAGCGCGGGCATCGACATCGACTGGAACCAGGTCGGCGCGCCCGAGGGGCGGCGAATTTCACTGCCGACCTACCGTTTCCAGCGCACGCGGCACTGGATCGAACGCACTCCGCGCCGCGCCGCAGCGCCCATGCCGGCGGTCGGGGCGGAGCCGGTCG
This sequence comes from Rhodospirillales bacterium, assembly GCA_013205335.1. Lineage (GTDB taxonomy): Bacteria > Pseudomonadota > Alphaproteobacteria > Reyranellales > Reyranellaceae > Reyranella. The sequence goes on along the minus strand of JABMNB010000802.1, from coordinate 7,913 downwards.
CGGCAGCAGCACCCGCCGCCGCGTCGGCGTCGCGTCTGGAGACCTTGCAGGTCGAGATCGTCGGCATTCTCGAGCACCTGTCGGGCGCGGCGGACATCGATCCGCGCGAGACCTTCGTGGACCTGGGTTTCGACTCACTGCTGCTGGGCCAGGTCGCGCGCGCCGTCGAGCGCAAGTTCAGGATGCGGATCACCTTCCGCCAGCTCCTGAAGGACATGCCGTCGGCAGCGGCCCTCGCCCGCCATCTCGACGCAACCCTGCCGACCGATGCGGTGCAGCCAAAGCCCGAGGCCGCGCGCCCCGCCGCTGCTCCTCCGCCAGCCGACGATGGCGAGGCGCGGGTGCGGCTCTACCGGCCGTCCTCGGCCAAGGTGCCGAGCACGCTGAGCAACACCCAGCGCGACTATGTCGAGATGCTGGTGCGCCAGATCAACGAGCGTACGCCGCTCTCCAAGGTCAAGACGCAGCGCGACCGAGCGGCGCTGGCCGATCCGCGCACCGCCGCGGGCTTCCGCCAGGAGTGGAAGGAACTCGTCTATCCGGTGATCGCGGCCAGCGCCAAGGGCTCGAAGATCCGCGACATCGACGGCAACGACTATGTGGACCTGGTGAACGGCTACGGCCAGACCATGTTCGGCCACTCGCCCGACTTCGTGACCGAGGCGATCGTGGCGCAGCTCAGGGACGGCTTCCCGATCGGCCCGCAGAGCCCGCTGGCCGGCGAGGTCGCGACACTGGTTTCCGAGATGACCGGCGACGAGCGCGTCACCTTCTGCAACACCGGCTCCGAGGCGGTGATGGCCGCGATGCGCGTGGCGCGCGCCGTTACGGGACGCGAGCGCGTCGTGGTGTTCGCCCACGACTATCATGGCCAGTTCGACGAGGTGCTGGTGAAGGCGGGCGGTGGTGCGGCACGCGCCGCAGTGCCGGTGGCGCCGGGCATTCCGCCCGAGTCCGTGGCTAACATGACGGTGCTGCCTTATGGCGACCGCCGCAGCCTCGACTGGATCGAGGCCAACGGTGAGGAGATCGCCGCCGTCATGGTCGAGCCGGTGCAGAGCCGCCATCCCAACCTCCGGCCCAAGGAATTCCTGCAGAAGCTGCGGGCGCTCACCGAGGCCAGCGGCTCGGCGCTGGTGTTCGACGAGATCGTCACCGGTTTCCGCGTCCATCCGGGCGGCATGCAGGCGGTATTCGACATCCGAGCCGATATGGCGACCTACGGCAAGGTGGTGGGCGGCGGTATGCCAATCGGCATCCTGGCCGGCAAGGCGCGCTTCATGGATGCGCTCGACGGCGGCATGTGGCGCTACGGCGACGACTCGATCCCCGAGACGGCGCCGACCTTCTTCGCCGGCACCTTCGTGCGCCATCCGCTGGCGCTCGCGGCCTGCAAGGCTGTGCTGCTGCATCTCAAGGCCGAAGGGCCGGCGCTGCAGGAGACTCTCGCCGCGCGCATGGGCGGGCTGGTGGAACGGCTGAACGGCGAGCTGAAGCGGCGCGGACTCGCGACGCGCGTCGAAGCCTATTCGAGCTGGTTCCACATGAACTTCGCGGCCGAAGGGCCGCTCGCCGCCCTGTTCTGGCCGCAGATGCGCCAGCTCGGCGTCCATGTGCAGGACGGCTATCCCTGCTTCCTGACGACGGCCCATTCCGATGCCGATATCGCCACGATCGAGCGCGCCTTCACGGCGACGCTCGACGCGCTGGAGCGCGGCGCCATCCTCGATGCGGTACGCCATGCAGCGGGCGAGTCAGCGCCGCTCACCGAGCCGCAGCTCGAGATCCTGGCGGCCGCCCAGCTCGGTGACGATGCTTCCTGTGCCTTCAACGAGAGTGTGAGTGTCGAACTCGTGGGCGAAATCGACCCGGCGGCCCTCGCGGCAGCGCTGAACGCAGTCGTGGCGCGCCACCAGGCGCTGCGCGGCCATGTCGACCGCTCGGGCGAGCGCATGCACTTCGCGCCCAACCTGACGCTCGACCTTCCCGTGCGCGACCTCTCGCACGAGGCCGATCCGGCAGCCGCTCTGGCCGGGCTGGTCGATGTCGATGCACGCACTGCCTTCGACCTGTGGAACGGCCCGCTCGTCCGTGCCGCGCTCGTGCGGCTGGCAGTGGACCGCCATGTGCTGGTCTTCACCGCACATCACATCGTCTGCGACGGTTGGTCGGTGAACATCGTGCTGAACGATCTCGCCGCGCTCTATCGCGCGGCGCGGGCCGACACGACCGCCGACCTCGCACCGGCGCCGCGCTTCGCCGACTACGCGGCGGTGCAGACGGAGACCCAGGACACGCGCGCCCAAGACCTTGCCTGGTGGGCCGGCCAGTTCGCCGACCTGCCGCCGCTGCCCGACCTGCCGGTAGACCGGCCGCGGCCGCCGCTCCGCTCCTTCGCCGGCGCCACTTACACGACGCGGTTCGATGGCGGCCTCCACACCGCGCTCCGCAAGACCGGCGCGGCGAGCGGCACGACGCTCTTCTCCGTCCTGTTCACCGCGCTGCAGGCCGTGCTCGGCCGCCTCGCCAACGCCTCCGACGTGGTGATGGGCGTGCCGGTCGCCGGCCAGTCGGTCGACGACCAACTCGACCTCGTCGGCCATTGCGTGCAGATGCTGCCCTTCCGTGCAGGCGTGGACTGGCAGGCGCCGTTCGATCGCCGCGTCGAGGCGGTGGCGCAGCGCCTGCTCGACGGCTTCGACCATGCGCGCTGCACCTACGGCACGCTGGTACGCGCGCTGCCGATACAGCGGGTCGCCAATCGACTGCCGCTCACCGAGATCCAGTTCAACCTGGAGAAGGTCGCCGACGCGCTAGACTTCGGCGGCCCCAGGGTCTCGGTCACGCCCAACGGCAAGGCCGCAGTGAATTTCGACCTGTTTGTGAACATAAGCGAGTCCGCTTCCGGCCTCCGGATCGATTGCGACTACAACAGCGACCTCTACGACGAGGAGACGGTCGCACGGTGGATGGTGCATTACCGGCGGCTGCTCGAGGGTCTCGTCGCGGCGCCGGCCACGACCATGGCCGCGCTGCCGCTGCTCACGCCCGCGCAGGAGCGCTTCGTCCTCGACGAGGTCAACGACAGCGCGGCTGTCTATCCGCGCGAAAGCTGCCTGCACGAGCTGTTCGCCGCGCAGGTGGCGAAGACACCCGACGCCGTCGCCATCGTCGACCGTAGGGGCTCGCTGACCTACGCCGAGCTCGACCGGCACTCGACGCGGCTCGCACAGGAGATGCTGGGCGTCTGCGAGAGGCGCCACGGCCGGATCGCCATCGCGGTCGACCGCTCGCGCCTGTTGCCGGTCGCGCTGCTCGCCGCCCTGAAGTCGGGCCACGCCTATGTGCCGCTCGACGCAAGCCAGCCGATCGAGCGGCTGAAGCAGATCGCGATCGCCGCCCAGATCGACGGCCTTGTCTGCCAGGATGACCGAATCGCAGGGATTGCGCCTTATGCTTTCGCGCTGCGCGCCGACCGGCTCCCCCTCGACGAGGTGCTGCAGCGCCATCCCCTGCCCAAGGTGACGGCTGACGCGACGGCCTACGTTCTCTTCACGTCGGGCTCGACCGGTACGCCCAAGGGCGTTGAGGTCGGCCATCGCTCGCTCACCAACCTGATCACCGACGTGGTCCGCCGGCTCGAACTCACGGCGAGCGACGTCACGATCGGCTCCAGCGCGATCACTTTCGACGTGGCCGCCACCGAGCTCTTTGCGCCGCTGGTGAGCGGCGGCCGTCTCGTACTGAGCGAGGCGGACGAGGTGAGGACCGGCGTCGAGCTGATCCACTTCGCCGGGGAATCGGCCGCCACGCTGATGCAGGCGACGCCGACCCTGTGGCGCATGCTGCTCGAGGCGGGCTTCGCCTCGTGGCCCGGCCTGCGGATGATCACTGTCGGCGAGGCGATCTCGCGCGCCACCGTCGACCGGTTAATCGAGGGCGGCGGACGGCTGTGGAACCTCTACGGCCCGACCGAGACCACGATCTACTCCTCGGGCCGCGAGATGCTGCCGGGCGAGACCGGGGTCACGATCGGCCGGCCGCTTGCCAACCAGCGCCTCTACGTGCTCGACGACCGTAACCAGCTAGCGCCGCCGGGCACGGTCGGCAACCTGTTCATCGGCGGCGACGGACTCGCCAAGGGATACTTCGACCGCAGCGACCAAACCGACGCCGCCTTCCGCGCCCTCGCGCTGGCCGGCCGCGCGCCGCAGCGTCTCTACCGCACCGGCGACCTCGCCCGCCTGCTGCCGTCGGGCGAGTTTGAGTTGCACGGGCGCATCGACCATCAGGTGAAGCTACGCGGCTTCCGGATCGAGCTCGAGGAGATCGAGGCAGTGCTGCGCCAGGCGTCCGGCGTGCGTGATGCCGCCGTGGTTCTACGCACCGACATCGGCCCCGATCCTCTGCTGGTCGGCTACGTGGCAGGCGATGCGCGCGCGGCCCAGCTCTCGGCCTTCCTCGCCGACCGGCTGCCGACCTACATGGTGCCGTTGCGCTGGGTGACGCTCGATACGCTGCCGCTCACGCCCAATGGCAAGACCGACCGCAACGCGCTGCCCTTGCCCGTACCGGCCGCCGCGGCGGCAGTCAGCAGCCCGCCGCGCACGCCGCTCGAGGGCCGCATCGCCGCAGTGTGGGCGACCGTCATCGGCCTGCCCACGGTCGGCGTGCACGACCCGCTGTTCGCCCTGGGCGCGGATTCACTTCAGGTGTTCCGCATCGCCGCCCAGCTCGACCGGGAGGGGATCGCGGTCAGCGCACGCGAGCTGATGAAGAACCCGACGGTGGCCGCTCTTGCGGAAGTGATCGATGGCACGCCGGCGGCGTCGCGAGAGGCCAACGTCCGTCGCGGCCCCTCTCTTGCCGACTTCCGGCGCGGCGCACGGCGGCAGACCCTCAATTCATGAGCATGGGGGAATATGACGACAGGCTGCCGGCGGCGGACGCGCAGGCGTTCGCCTGCACGATGCTGCAGGAACGCTTCTTCGCCCAGCAGCGCAGCCGCGGACCGCAGGGACTGAACATCTCCATGCGCTGGCTGGTGACCGGCGCGCTGTCGCATGCCGCGGCGGAGGGCGCGCTGCAGGCGCTGGTGCGCCGGCACGAGATCCTGCGCACCTCGTTCCGCGAGATCGACGGTCGGCTGGCGCAGGAGGTGCATCCGTCCTGCCCGGTGAAGCTGAACGCCATCGACCTGACGGCGCTGCCGGCCGAGGAGCGCGAGTCGCGCGCCGAGGAGATCGCCCGCGCCGAAGCCGTGACGCCGATCGATCCTGCGGTGGCGCCGCTCCTGCGCTCCACCCTGCTGCGGCTGGCGCCCGACCGTGGCGTCCTGCTGCTCACCCTGCATTCGCTGATCTGCGACGGGTGGTCGACCGGCTTGATCGTCAGCGAGCTGCGCGCGGCCGCCGAGGCGATCGACGACGGCCGCGCGCCCGACGCCACACCGCCCGACCTGCAGTTCGCCGACTACGCTGCCTGGCAGAACGAGCTGCTGGCGAGTGGCGAACTCGACGAGGCGCGCGCCTACTGGATGCGGCAGCTCCGCGGCGCTTCGGCCACCCCCGTTCCGGCCGACCACGCCCTGCCCACCGGCACGCGGCCCGGCGAGCGCAGCAACATCACTTCGCTGCTGCTGCCGGGTGAACTCAGCGCGGCGTTCGAGAGCTTCGCGCGGAAGCATGACGCCACGCTGTTCGGCCTGGCCGTGGCGGCGCTGGGGCTGATGCTGTATCGCGTGACGGGGAGCGCCGAAATCGTGTTCGGCTCCCAGGTCGCCAACCGCGAGGAGCCCGAGGCCGCGGAGTTGGTCGGGCCGACGGTGAACTCGATCACCCTCTGCCTTCCGGTCGACGACGCCACGACCCTGCACGGCTTCGTCGGCGTCGCCAACGAGCGCGTGCAGGAAGCGCTGCGCCACCAGCGCCTGCCGTTCGAGATCGCCGAGAACTTCGCCGCGCGCCGCGACGGGCGACCGCTGCACGCCGCCAACCTCGTGCTGCACCGCTCCTATTCCGGCACCACCGAGACCGAGCGCGACGGCGCGGGCCGCTTCGACCTGGTCTCGCTGCCCTCCTTCTCGTCGGGCACGCAGTGGCCACTCAACTTCTACATGATCAGCCGCGACGAAGGCTGGCGCCTGTCCTGCGAGGCCGATGCCGGCCTCTACGAGCCGGCCACCGTCAAGGCGCTGCTGGACGCGTGGCGTCTCTGCCTCGAGACGCTCGCGACCGCGGCCGACGGGCCGCTGACGGCGAACGTGGCTCTGGCCGGCATCACGGCCCCCAGCGGGACGTTGCCGTCGGGGCGCCCGGCCGTGGCGCGTGGCGAGCCCATCCCGGTGCACGAGCCGGAACGGCAGGTCGTGCGCTTCCACGAGGACGGTCCGCGCACGCCGATGATCGTGCTCAACAACCGCTCCGTCTATTTTCAGCTCGCGCGCCAGCTCGGCGAGCAGCGGCCCTTCACCGACATCCTGATGTACCACCAGGACGGACCGGTCGATCTCGACGCCTACACGTTCGAGGATTTCGGCGCCTATGCGGTGCGGCTGATCCGCTGGGCGCAGCCGCGCGGGCCCTACATCCTGGGCGGCCACTGCATCTATGGCGTACTGGCCTTCGAGGCGGCGCGCCAGCTCACGGCGATGGGCGAGAAGGTGCCGCTGGTCGCGCTGTTCGATAGCTGGGCGCCCGGCTATCGCGAGACCATGTCGCGCTGGGAGCGCGTGCTGCGCCGCCAGCAACTCCGCCTTGACCGGTACAAGAAGCGCGTCAACCTGTTCCGCAAGGGCGAGGTCGGCTTCGACGAGCTGGCGCGCAAGCCGGTGCTCTACCATCTCGGCCTGCTGCCCCAGGAAGCGGGACCGACGCGGCAGGCGCTGGCCGGCGAGTGGTTCGACGACTATCTCTACAGCAAGGTCGCGCAGTACCGGCCGACGCCCTATGCCGGCGACGTCGTGCTGTTCCGCAGCAACGAGCCGCTGCGCGGCCGGCTGTTCGACGAGCACATGGGCTGGAAGCCCCTGGTCGCCGGAAAGTTCGCCAAGGTCGACGTGAACAGCGGCCATTTCGACATGTTCCGCGAGCGGCCAGCGGCCGAGATCGCAACCGTCTTGCGTCCGCTGTGACCCTCCTCCGCCTATTCCTCTTCGCTGTGCTGGTCGTGGCCGTTGTCATGGCGGCCGGCTGGTACGTCCTCGTGCCGCGCTGGCCGACGCCCGGCGGTCCCGACGCGGTCGCCGAGAGCAACGCCACGCTGAAGGACGCCAACGGGCAGCCGCTCGTCGTGACGATCTGGCAGCCGCGCGAGCTCAAGGGGCCGGCGCCGCTGGTCCTCTATTCGCCGGGCTGGGGCGGAACGCGCGCACAGAGCCGCGCGCAGGTCGAGAATCTCGCGAGCAACGGCTTTGTCGTCGTGGGCGTCGATGACTATGCGAGCGACCGCACCACCGACCCGGACAAGGGCGTCTCGTTCGAGCTGCTCACCGAGGCGCAGACGGAGGAGTCGATGCGGCGCGCGGCGCGCCATGTCACCACCCAGGGCAACCGCATTGTCGAGGTGCTGGCGGCACTGCGCGACGGCCAGCTTCCCGACCTCGCCGGCCGGATCGCCCTCGACCGCGTCGGCGTGCTCGGCATGTCGATCGGCGGCCCCTCTGGCCTGGCGGCCGCGTCCAAGGACCCGCACATCGTCGCGGTCTACAATCTCGATGGCGGCCTGTTCGGCCCCGCCGCCCGTCGCATCGGCGTGCCAAACTACTTCCTGATGTCGAGCCGCGAGGCCTTTCCCTCCGATGCCGAGCTCGCCTCACCCGATGCGTTCACGCGCAACTACGCCAAGGTGAGCGCCCTCGACATCCCGCACAACAGTCTTCGCATGGAGCGCCCGCACGGTTACTGGGCGCAGAT
>JABMNB010000801.1 GCA_013205335.1 Rhodospirillales bacterium | reverse complement strand
GTTGCCGGCGCAGGACGGTCAACTGATGTCGCAGGGCGACGAGTTCGAGCTCTAGCGTGAGGCGACCACGAACCCGGAACGAGAGCAGGGAGCCGAGGGCGGACAGAAGCGCGATCATGCCGATGACGGTATGAGTGCGCCGCCGGAAACTCTATGCTCGCTTAGCTTTTCGGAGTTTTGAGCAAGGACAAGGAGTGCCTTTCGAAGGTGATCCTGTTCGGCGAGCGCTCCTTGCGGCGTGCGCTGAACGAATACGTCGACCACTTCCATGCTGAGCGGAACCACCAGGGGAAGGGCAACGTCCTGCTGTTTCCTCGCACCACGGATCGGCACCGCGACGGACCGCTCGCTGCCGCGAGCGATTGGGTGGGCTCCTGCGCTGCTATCTTCGTGAGGCGGCGCGATGGGCCCAACGGCCGGACCAATTCTTTGGCCATACGGGACGTGTCATTCAAGTTATCTGTGTGGTTTAGCAAGGTCGTAGGATTCGGCGTATGGTTCTCCCTTGCCGGTGCCGTCGTTGGTGCATACCGGGGCGTTGTTTTGAAAAACAATCAGCGGAAATAAAAACCGGCTATCACGGCCTATACGTGCTTCCGCGACCACATCTTCATTGCTCGATGCCGCGAGGTTGTACCATTGGTGCGCTAGCACGTAGTCCTGCGGCACGCCCACGCCGTAGTCCTGCGGCACGCCCACGCCAAAGCCATACGCGTAGCCGAGTTGGAACTGGGCGCGGGCATCTCCCTTCTCCGCGAGCGTTCGCCACAGACGCAGGGCAGTCGCGTAGTCGTCGTTGCCATGGGTGGTGACCGCATCCTCATACGGCCCAGCCACCGCCGGCCCAGCGGCACACACGAACAGGACGAGCAGCAGCTTCAACAGGCGCATGGCGACATCCGCGAGAAGCCTGTCATGAGCGGGACCACGCCGCCAGCGGTTGGAAGCGAATTGACAGGTTGGACACCTGCTGGCCGAAATTCAGCGCGACCGGAGCCGGCTCATGTAAGCCTGCATTACCTGCCTGAAAGCCTCTATTCGGACAGGCACGCCGGGCTACGCGGACACGATCAACGTGCCCCCGGGACCCTCAATCTTCACGATCAGATCTTCAGCGTACAGGCGGCCCACGCCGGAGGAATACTGAAGACCCAGACATTTATTCGCATATCTCTTGTCGGAATCCGCGTACGGCGAAGGAATGACAGAGGCGCTGGGTGCTTTTCCCCCTAAGCGTGAATGCGCCGATGCGGACGGATGTGCTCGAATTCCGCGCCGCTATCGAGCCTTGTAGCCTGGCCAGTCGGTGATCTCGCGCACCATGTCACGCTCCCAAGGGTGCTCCGGCCGCTCGTCGAGCGCGCCGGGTCGCAAATGCAGCGCTCTGGAGATCGCCTGCTGCGCTTCGACATCGGCGCCCTGCCGCTTGAGGATCCACGCTTGCCGCAGGTGGTACGTTGGGTCGGCTGGTGAGAGGTCGATGGCAGCATTCGCCAGCAGCAGCGCCTCGGGCAAGTCGGCGTAAGCGGCGGCGGCCCACGCCGCGTTGGACAGCGCGGCGGCGTAGGAGCGGTCGATCTCGGCGGCCTTAAGGAAAGCGTTATAGGCCGCACGCTGCAGCGCCTGGGGTGTGTCAGTGAAAAGGCTCATCTCAAGCAGGATCTCGCCCACCTGGTTCGGGCAAGTTGCGAGGAGCGGCTCGCGACGGCAGGCTTCCTCCAGGGTCGCGAGCGCCTCGGCTAGCCGACCCTTACTTCGTTCGACGCGGCCCTTGGCGTAGAGGCCGAGCCCGCGTGCCGGTGCTATCCGAATAGCCTGCTCCGCGTGGGCCATCGCCGCTTCGTAGTCTCCACGGCGACGCTCGAGGCCCGACAGCAGGGACAGCGCGTCGATGAACGAGGGGTCGATGCGGATCGCTTCGCGCAGGTCAGCCTCGGCCAGCGCCGGAGTGACGATGAAGGATCGCAACAGCAGAGCGTATTTTAGGTCTTCCTTCTGCGGCGACGCCAGCAGCTGGCGCAGCGCGATACGCATATCCTCAAGATCGTCGATATTCCACGCCGCGTAGGCGGCGCGTAGCGGATCGAAAAAACGGTAGAGGTCGAAAGCGAGGTCTTGGATCAGCTTGTCAAGGTCCTGCGTCGCGAGCTTGCCTTCGCGCATGGAGATGATGGTTGGACCGAGCCGGAGCCGTCCCTCGAACAATGGGCCGCCTTGATCGAGGTTTTTGGCGATGATCTCGCCCTGCACTACTAGCGGTGCGTAGCCGAGAATTGCGCGCAGCACGTACTCGATCGATACCATTGAGATGCCGCCGACGCTCTGTAGGTGTGGCGGCGGGCTGCTTGGTGCGCCCTCGAAGGTAGTAAGTTCTGTCCGGCGCAAGCGGGATGCGTGGCGCAGCTGGTTCACATCGTCGAGTATGCGACGGATGATGACTTCCGATGTGTAGCCCTGCTGCAGCAGCGGTGGCGGGAGGTTGAATTCAGCGATTACCACCGGCTGGGTACGCAAGGCCGTCGACAGCAGCCAAAACGTGAGGAACGTGACTGCGAGGCCTACCACGGCCGAGGTAACGGCCCGCCAGAAGGTCGACACCGATGTGCAGAAGGTGAGAAATCGCACCCCAAGGGACGGGCGTCGTTCGGCGTTTATGGTCATAAAGAGGCGGCCGCGCAGATTGGTCTCATGCAGTGGATGTCCCTTAACGTAATACGGTCAGATCAGCGGTTGTCTAATTTTGGCTCATCAGGAAATCGAGGGGATGTCCCGGC
>JABMNB010000800.1 GCA_013205335.1 Rhodospirillales bacterium | reverse complement strand
GCCAGGCGCTCCGCCAACCCGGCATCGCGCCGTTCGGGCGCTGCGGGGACGACGAGGTCTTTGCGCTCACGGCCTTCTACGTCGACATCGACGACGACGTGACGGCAACGGCCTCCATCAACTACCGCAACCGCGGCTGTCCGCCGACCGGTGTCGTGGTCACCGGCCGTCATCCCCATTTACGGGCCCAGATGTTGTGGCGGCTGGAAGCGCCGGCGCGGGATCTCGAGCTGTCCCGAAAGCAGAACGCAGCGCTGGCCCAGGCCCTCGACGGTGATCCCTCCGTTGTAAATCCCAGCCGCGTCATGCGCCTGGGCGGCTCGATCGCCTGGCCGATCAAGGAAGGCCGAGTCATCGAGCGCACCGAGTTCCTCGACTTCGAAGATGGCCGGCCGAAGGTCTACATGCTGGAGCAGATTGCGCGGGCGTTTCCAGCGGCCCAGGCGGTGTTGTCACCGCCCACCGGCGAAGGTGTCGCCCCTCGATCTAAATCTCCATCCACGACGCCGACGCTACAAATCGGCACCTCGAGCCTGTCGGTCGATGCTTGCATCGCCGCCATCCGCGCCGGTGATCACTGGCACGACAACATGCTGCGCTTGGTCGGTCACTGGATCTCCCGCGGCATGACCGATGAGGAAATCCTGAGCCTGGCGTCGACATTCACTCTGGCCGGCTACACCGCAGCCGATACGCGGCGCGAGGTCGGCCAGATGCTTTCAGGCGGTCGGCGCAAATGGGACATGCCCAACCCCGAGCACGAGGTCGAAGCCGAACCCAACCCGGAAGCCCTGCGTCCGGCGTTTTTAGAACATCTGAACGTGGCGATGCTCCCATCGCGCCAATGGCTGCTCGGTCGCGCCCTGATCCGCGGGCATCTGACCGTACTGGTGGCGCCTGCCGGTGTCGGTAAATCCACCCACGGCATAGCCCGCGCCATCGCGCTGGCAACCGGTCAGGAGATCACCGGAGAGAGCGTCCACGAGCAAGTTCGCGTCTGGGTCTATAACATCGAGGACGACCTCATCGAGCTCAAGCGCAGGCTGGCCGCCGCGCTGCAGCACCACGCGATCGGCTTCGACGAGGTGAAGGGGCGTGTCGCCCTCAATTCCGGCGCCGACCAGCCGCTTCTGATGGCTCGCCTGGACAAGCACGGCACGGTCGTTCGCCAGCCGGACGTCAAATCCTGCATCGCGCATATCAAGAGGGAGAACATCGGGCTCTTCGTCGTCGACCCGTTCGTCGAGACCCACGAGGTCAACGAGAACTCCAACGAGCACATCAAGGCCGTGGCGGCCATGTACCGCGAGATCGCCCGCGAGGCGAACTGCGCCGTGCTGCTGGTGCATCACACGTCCAAGCCGCCGCAGGGCACATCCGATAGCCACGCCGGCAATATGAACACCGCCCGCGGCGCGAGCGCCCTCGTCGGTGTCGCCCGCGTGGTCCAGACACTGTTTTCGATGTCTGAGGCCGATGCCGAGCGCCTCGGGGTCGGAGCCGACGAGCGGCACCTCTACCTCCGTCTCGACGACGCCAAGGCCAACCTGGGGCTGATCAGCGGTTCGGCTGCCTGGTATCGGCGCCACAGCGTCGCCATCGCCAATGGAGATGAGGTGGGCGTTCTGGCTCCTCACGAGTTCGATACGAGCAGCGCCCCCGACATCACTCCGGACAAAACGCGACAGATCTTCGTGGAGATCGAACGGCGCTGGGACACTGGTGAGCCCTTCAGCTCCAGACCCAACAGCGACCGTCACATCCTGCCCTGGCTCGAGAAACAGGGCCTCCGGAAGCGGATCGCCCGCGGCGTGCTGAGCGATTGGCTCACCAACCAGATGCTGCGGTCAGAAACCTACGACGCAAAGACCAAGGGGAAGGGCTTGAAGGTGATCAAATGGCCAGGCTGAGGGCGGCGGAAGTGAGGGCGGAAGTGCGGCGGAAGTCGGCGGAAGTCGGCGGAGATATAATACCCCCATACCCCCAGGCGGCGTGCTTCCGCTTCCGCCCGGCTTCCGCCGGCGTCGGCGGGTACGCCCCGAGCACCAGGGGCTCGGATGGTTAAGCCGGTCACCCGGAAGATCGATCCGGCGGCGGACGTTTACTCGTCCGAGATCTACCGGATCCAGGCAATGGTCGAGGGCCTCGACCAGGTTGCCATCGCCATGGAGCGCAAGTGGGGCGTCGGCCGGCTGCGGCTCCTGGTGTCGGACCTGCTGCGCGCGAGGTTCGACGAGCAGAAGGATCGGCTCGACCAGGCCATCGCCGGTAACCACGAGGGTTACGTCCGCATCCACGCCGACGGCATGCGCCGAGCTTGGGAAGCGCTGGATCGATCCGCACGAGAGGCAGGCGAGGTGCCACTCGCGCCCCAGGTCTGGGAGTGCGTGCTGCCTGACACCGGCGAGATCGTCTCGCTCGTGCGCACCGAGGCCGAGGCGCACCACGTCGCCCGCGAAGGGCGGGTGTTCACCGTCGCCGAGATCGCAACGCTGATCGCGGGTCTCGGTGATGCCGTGCTCGAAGCCAAGAAGCAGTTTCCGGGTGCTGCCGTCACCGCCATCCGCCGCAAGCCCGCCGCCGACTGGGCGCGCGGCGACGACGTGCCGTTCTGAGGAGGATCACAGTGGGCAAAGCGAGCCGAGACAAGGGCAAGCGCGGCGAGCGCGAGGTGGCGGAGCTTCTTCGCGACCACGGCATCCCGGCACGGCGTGGCGTGCAGTATGCCGGCGGCCCCGATGCCCCCGACGTGGTCGGCTTCGACGGCGTGCATATCGAGGTCAAGCGCACCGAGACGCTGCGCCTGTACCCGGCGCTGGAACAGGCGCTGGCCGACCGCAGGCCGGGCGACATTGCCACGGTCTGGCACCGCCCGAGCGGCAGGCCGTGGGCCGTGATCATGCTGGCCGCCGACTTCATCGCCCTGATGCGGGCGTTAGGCCCGACAAATTCTGCAACACGATCGGCCAGAGGAGAAACATCATGACCGCCGACATCAACCTCAAGGTCACCGTTCGCAATGCCCGCATCCTGCGGGCGATGCGCGCCGCCGGCATCACGAGCCTGGCCGAGTTGGCGCGCCGGGTGCCGGATGCGAGCTATGGGGTCATCCAGTCGATCACGGCGTTCCGCTACCGGCCGCTCGATAAGCACGGACAATGGTGCCCGGCAGCGCTCGGCATGGCCACCGCCCTGCATGTCGAACCGTCTGATCTGTGGCCAAACTATCTGCGCGAGATCGAGGCCAGGTCCAACGTCGTGGCGTTCGACATGACGCTCGACCAGTTCGCGGCAGTCGCCAGCAGCCATGATCGCCTGGTCGAGGTCGATCGGGTGCGCAACTGCATGGCGGCGCTCTCGCCACGTCAGCGGCTGGTGATCGAGATGCGCTACGGCCTCAACGGCAACGGCGTGCACACGCTGGAGGAGGTTGGTGCCGAACTCGGGGTATGCAGGGAGCGCGTCCGCCAGTTCGAATCCTTCGCGCTGCGCAAGATGAGGTCTCCCAAGCGGCGGTGGCTCGGGGGCGCCGACCACGCCGTTGCCGAAACCCTCCCGAGCGCTGGGACCGGACGGGAGGAACGGCCATGAGCGCCGACACCCTCCTCGACCAGGCAGCCTTCGCGCTGCGCGAGCGGCAGGCGGCCTACGGTGATGCCGGCAAGGCGATGGCGGCAATCGCGGCACGCTGGTCGATCACGCTGGGGCACCCCGTCACGCCGGCTGAGGTCGTGCTGTGCATGAT
>JABMNB010000799.1 GCA_013205335.1 Rhodospirillales bacterium | reverse complement strand
GTGACCTGCCCCCGGGTTTTCGGACCAACGATTAGTTGAGAGACTGGCCTCCGAGAGGAGGCAGGGGATGAAGAAGTCGAAGTTCACGGAAGAGCAGATCGTGGGGATCTTGCGGGAGACGGATCGGGATCCGGTAGCGACGGTGGCCAAGCGCCACGGCGTAAGCGATCAGGCGATCTACACGTGGAAGAAGCGGTTCGGGTCGTTCCAGCCGGACGATGTGCGGCGCCTGAAGCAGCTCGAGCAGGAGAACGCACGGCTGAAGAAGCTGGTGGCGGAACGCGACCTGGAGATCGAGGTGATGAAGGAGATCGCTGCAAAAAAATGGTAGGCGTGCCGGCCCGTCGCGAGCAGGTGGCGTATGCAGGGCGCCGCGGCCTGTCGCAACGACGGTCTTGCACGCTGCTGGGCGTGGCCCGTTCGGCTCTGGGTTACCGGTCGACGAAGGCCGAGAAGGATGCGCCTGTGCTGGCGCGCATGGCGACACTGAGCGCGCAGTACCCGCGCTTCGGCTATCGGCGGATCCGCATCTTCCTCGATCGCGAGGGCCATGCCATGAGCTGGGGCCGGGCCTGGCGGCTGTGGCGGCGGGCCCGGCTGCAGGTGCCCCGCAAGCGCCCGCGCAAGCGGATCGCGACCGGGCGGCCCCGTCCGCAGGCGCCCACTGGCGCCAATCAGGTGTGGTCCTACGACTTCGTCTTCGACTGGTGCGCCAACGGGCAACACCTCAAGTGCCTGACCGTCACCGACGAGTGGACCAGGGAGGGCCTGGCGATCGAGGTCGATGGTCGCATCCGCTCAGGCCGCGTGATCGAGGTGCTGTCGCGGCTGGTCAGCGAACGCGGCGCGCCGCTCTACCTGCGCTCCGACAACGGCCCGGAGTTCGTCTCGCGGGCGCTGCTGAAGTGGATCGTCGATCAGGGTATCCAGACCGCCCTGATCGATCCCGGTAAGCCGTGGCAGAACGGAATGCTGGAGAGCTTCAATGGCAAGTTCCGTGACGAATGCCTCGGCATGGAGTGGTTTCTGTCACGTGCACAGGCCAAGGTCGTCATCGAAGCCTGGCGCAAACACTTCAACGAAGTTCGCCCGCATTCGAGCCTCGACTATTTGACGCCGGCCGAGTTCGCCGCAAAGCTTCAACACACCAACGCAGCTCCCGCTTCCGCAACGGGCCGGGGCGCTGCGCGATGCGGGGGCTTCGCGCCCCGGCCCGTTGCAACACCGTCCTTGAAGGGACAATCGAACGACCAGGAGACGCCGGTTCTTCCAACTTAACCGTGGTCCGAAGAATCAGGGCAGGTCAGTAGGGCACTAGAGTGTTCTTGTTTACGTCCGCCACCGGGCCAGCGCGAAGCGCCGCGCTGGAGCATGCCGAACACCACGGTCTTGTTGGCAACGGCGCTCACGCCCTTGCCTTGGCTGCGGCGGCCGGCGCGCTTGCCGCCCACGAACGTCTCGTCCATCTCAACGTGACCCGAGAGAGGGCCTTCGAAATCGGCCCTGCCATATGCTTCCGCAACTCATGGGCGATCCGCCAAGCCGTCTTGTAGGTCACGCCCAGCTGGCGCTCTAGCTCCTTGGCGGCCACTCCATGACGGGTGGTCGTCATCAGGTACATGGCGAAGAACCAGAGGGTCAGAGGGGTCCGGGACTTCTCGAAGGGGGTGCCGACGCAGGGGTAAATGTGGTGCCCGCAGTCTTGGCAGGCGTAGGCCCGACGCTTCGTGATCCGGTGATACTTGGCCTCTGCCACTCCGCAGGCCGGGCAGGTCAAGGTCGTGCCGCCGTACCGGCGCTCCATGATCTTGTCCAAGCATGCCCCATCGCTGGGGTATTCGGCCTGAAACTGCTTGATCGTGTACTTCACGGATTATCCCCTTCGCGATGAATAAGGGATAACAAATGACTTACTTGTCGTCAAGGGATAGATGCGAATTAGTGGGCAGACATTCCGATTCGACTTGCGGAATTTCCCGATCCTCATCTTAACGTTGGGGATTAAATTCATGGAATCCCTGACTCTTTTCCCCAATCCCGCCTTACTTCCCAATTGCGCGGCGCGACTCGCTTGTGGCAGGCTAGCGCTAGTGGGTTGTTGGGTGCCCACCACGATATGTCGGCCACCCGCCTCAAGAATGGCTCGCTTGGAGCCGCACGGCGGAATGGTTGGGGAGTTGGTCGATGGCGTTATCTCGACATGAGCGGATAAGACAAAAGACTGACCTGAACCCGCTCGAGATGATCGAGAAGGTCGTGTCCGCCAATGACTGGCCGTTCGACCGGACGTCGGATCGCGAGATCGCCGTCGAAGTCGCCGGCCGCTGGTGCGACTACCGCATGTTCTTCAGCTGGCGCGACGACGTCGAGGCGCTGCACTTCACCTGCGCCTACGACGTGCGCATTCCGACCGAGCGCCACACCGACATCCATAGCCTGCTGGCGCTGATCAACGAGAAGATGTGGCTGGGTCACTTCGATCTGTGGACCGAAGAGGGCCTGCCGATGTTCCGCCACGCCATCCCGCTGCGCGGGACCAAGGGCCTGATGGCCGAACAGCTGAACGACCTCGTCGAGGTGGCGATCACCGAAAGCGAGCGCTTCTACCCCGCCTTTCAGTACGTCGTTTGGGCCGGCAAGAGCCCCGCCGACGCGTTGACCGCCTCGATCCTCGAGACGGTCGGCGAAGCCTGAGCCGACAAGGACCTTCCGACGCCCCCTCTCGCTTAAAAATCAAAAAACGCTCTCGTTCGGATAGTCCCCAGCGGCGCCGGTCCTCCAGGATCGGCGCCGCGACGATTTTGGAGACGCGATTCCCCCGCTATAAGGGTGGCCTTCATGAACACCCTTTCCGCTATTCTCTTGGCCGGGCTTCCCCTGGCGATCCCCTTCCCGGAGATCGATCCCGTCCTGGTCCAGCTCGGACCCTTCGCCATCCGCTGGTACGCGCTGGCCTATATCGCGGGCCTCGTGATCGGCTGGCAGGTCATGCGCCGCGTCTGCGACCAGCCGCCCAGGGTGCTGTCGCCGCTCAAGATCGACGACTTCCTGCTGTGGGCCGCGCTCGGTGTCATCCTGGGCGGACGGCTGGGCTACGTGCTGTTCTACAAGCCCGGCTTCTACATCGAGCATCCGCTGGCCGCGCTCACCTTGTGGGAGGGCGGCATGTCGTTCCACGGCGGGCTGCTGGGGGTCGTCGCCGCCATCCTGCTGTTCGCGATGCGCAACAAGGCCGACCCCTTCATGCTGTCGGACCTGGTGGCGATCGTGGCGCCGCTCGGCCTGTTCTTCGGCCGCCTCGCCAACTTCATCAACGGCGAGCTGTGGGGCCGCGTGAGCGACGTGCCGTGGGCCATGGTCTTCCCGCGCGGCGGACCGCTGCCGCGCCATCCCAGCCAGCTCTACCAGGCCTTCTTCGAGGGCGTGCTGCTGACCCTCGTCGTGCTCGCGGTGTGGAAGCTGACCGACGGCCGTCGCCGCCCCGGCCTGCTCACGGGCGTGTTCTGCGCGGGCTATGGGCTGGCCCGCATCGTGGGCGAGATATTCCGCGAGCCCGATGCCCACCTCGGCTACCTGTGGGGTTCCCTCACCATGGGGATGCTGTTGTCGCTGCCCGTCCTGCTTTTCGGCGTCTGGCTGATCGGGCGCGCCTACCGCAAGCCATCGCTGGCGTGACGGGGGGCTGCGTGACGGGGCTGGGATGACGGGGCTGGCATGACGGGGCTGGCGTGACCGAGCTGGGCGGGCTGATCGCGCGCCGCATCGCGCTCACCGGCCCGATCTCCCTCGCCGACTTCATGGCCGAGGCACTGGGCCATCCGCGCCTCGGCTACTATCGCCGCGCCGTGCCCGTGGGGGCTGCCGGCGACTTCACCACCGCGCCCGAAATCTCGCAGATGTTCGGCGAACTGATCGGCGCCTGGCTGGCCGAACGCTGGCTGGCGATCGGCCGGCCCGCGCCGGTCCGGCTGGTCGAACTCGGTCCCGGCCGCGGCACGCTGATGGCCGATGCATTGCGCGCGACGCGCGCCGTGCCGGGCTTCCATGCCGCGCTCGACCTGCATCTCGTCGATACCAACGCGCCGATGCGCGAGGCGCAGCGCCTGGCGCTGCGGGGATACGCGCCGACCTGGCATGAGCGCTTCGACGAGGTGCCCGACGGCCCCCTGCTGCTGGTCGCCAACGAATTCTTCGATGCCCTGCCGGTGCGCCAGTTCCACCGCACGGCGCAGGGCTGGCGCGAGCGCATGGTCGGCCTCGACGAGCAGGGCGGGCTGCGGCTGGCCCTTGCACCGGGCGCTACGCCCTTCGCGTCGCTGCTGCCCGATGCCGACGAAGGCGCCGAGGCGGAGCTCGGCGAAGCAGGACGGGCACTGGCGGGCGCGATCGGTGCGCGCATCGCCCACGATGGCGGATGGGCGCTCATCATCGACTATGGCGCCGGGACTGCGGGCCGTGCGGCCTCGCTGCAGGCCGTCCGCGGCCATCAAGGGGCGAGCATCCTCGACCGTCCCGGCGAGACCGACCTCAGCGCCCACGTCGATTTCGCAGCTCTCGCCGCCTCCGCCGGCGTCGCGGCCTATGGGCCCGTCGGGCAGGGCGAGTTCCTGCGCCGTCTCGGTCTCCAAGAGCGTGCGCAGGCGCTGAAGCAGCGAGCGAAACCGGCGCAGGAGAACGCCATCGATGCGGCATCGGCTCGCTTGATCGCGCCGGACCAAATGGGCACCCTGTTTCGCGCGCTGGCCCTCGGCGACGGCAAAAACGCCCCGCCCGCCGGCTTTACGGACACCCCCTCGGACGACACCCCTCGGACTTTCACATGATCCAGGCCCAGACACTCGCCGCCCTCGACGGGGTGCATCACCGATTCTTCACCCGCCGCGGCGGCGTCAGCACTGGCCTCTTTTCGTCGCTCAACTGCGGCTACGGCTCGGCCGATGCACCGGAGAACGTGCGCGAGAACCGCCGCCGCGCGGCCCGGCAGTTTGGCCTCGATGAGCCGGACCTGCAGACCGTGCACCAGATCCATTCGACCGACGTGCTGACGGTCGCCGAGGGCCGCTGGAGTTCGCCGGGCGCCCCCAGGGCCGACGGTCTCGTAACCGACAGGCCGGGCGTCGTGCTGGGCGTGATGGCGGCTGATTGCGCGCCGGTGCTGCTGGCCGACGGGGAGGCGTCGGTGATCGGTGCCGCGCATGCCGGCTGGAAGGGCGCGCTGGGCGGCGTCGTGGACGTCACCATCGCGGCAATGGAAAAGCTCGGCGCACGGCGTGAGCGGATCCATGTCGTGGTCGGTCCCTGCATCGGACGGGATTCCTACGAAGTGGGTCCGGAATTTCCGGCGCCGTTCGTGGAGCAGGACGAGGCGAACGCCGCTTTCTTCCGTACCGCCGCGCGCGCCGGTCATTTCATGTTCGACCTGCCGGCCTACCTCGTGCATCGCATTGCACGGAACGGCGTCGCCGTGACCGCCACCGGCCATGATACGCTGAGCGCTACCGACGACTTCTTCAGCTACCGGCGCAACACGCTCCAGGGCGTGCACGACTATGGGCGCGGCCTGTCGGCGATCGCCCTCGCGGCCTGACGTGCCCTATCTCATCATCCTGACGTTCTTCTGCCTGCTCGGGGTCGTCGCGACATGCGCCATGTTGTGATGCTGCTCTGCCTGCTCGCCCTCGCGGCGTGCGCCGGGTCCCCCAGGCCCTTCGAACACAATCCAACACAGATCTCCTACGGTCGTCAGCTCCGCGACAAGGTCGAGGTCGCGATCAGCCCACCGCGCAACATGCCGCCGGAGATGGGCGGGCGCGTCGCCACCGCCCTCGCCATCGAACTCCAGTCCTACGGCATCGTGGCCGCCGTGGCGCCGGCCGAGGCACCGATCCAGATCGACGGCGTGATGAGCACGCGTGACGCCAACATGTCGATCGAGGTCCAGGTCGACTGGCGCATCCGCGGCAGGCCGCGCACCGATGAGCCGGCCACCGTCAAGACGCGCGCGCCGCCCGAGGATTATGCCGAGCAGGCCGAGCGTCTGGTGTCGCGTATCGCGCAGCAGGCCGCGCCCAGGATTGCGACACTGATCGGCAAGCCGCCCAATTTCATTCCACGCGCGCCCGGCCAGGTCGCGGCCGGCATCACGATACCGTACGAATTCCCGCCCGATCCCGCGGCGGCCCCGCCACCCGAGGGGAGCGTGCCGACGTCGACGACCACGCCGACGCCTGCCGCGGTGAAGCCCGCCGAACCGCAGGTCAAGGTGCTGGTCTCGCAGGTCACCGGCGCGCCGTCCGACGGCAACCGCCAGCTGACCTCCGGCATGCGGCGTGCGCTGGGGTCGAGCAAGCTCGTCATCGTCGACCAGGCAGACGGCGACGCCTTCACCATCGTCGGCACCGTGACCATGACGCCGATCGACGACCGCATGGCCAGGCTCGTGGTCAAATGGATCGTCAAGGATCCGGCCGGCAAGAATGTCGGCGACATCGAGCAGTCCAATCCGGTGCCGCTTGCCGCGGCGAAGGGCTCGTGGGCGGGATTCGGCGACATCGTCGCCTCCGCCGCCTCCGAGGGCGTACTCGAACTTCTCGAGAAGGCGATCAATAAGCCGCGCTGAGATCTGCGCAGCTCGTGAATCGGCTTGTCAGAGGGGGGCTTTCGGCTGCTACTGTACCGCGGGGCGGCTCGATTTTTGCAGGACTTCACAAAGGCAAGAACACACCGCAAGACAGGGAGTTAAGAAAAGCATGTTTTCATTCAGGAAGTCGGCTTTGGCCGTCGTCGCTGCGGCAAGCGTCGGCGGCTTCATGGGCGCTGCGCCGGTCCAGGCGCAGACGCTCAAGGTCGTGATGCATTCGGATCTCAAGATCCTCGATCCGATCTGGACCACGGCCTACATCGTGCGCAACCACGGCTATCTGGTCTGGGACACGCTCTTCGCGATGGACGAGAAGTTCGACGTGAAGCCGCAGATGGTCGACAAGTACGACGTCTCGGCCGACAAGCTCACCTGGACCTTCACGCTTCGTGACGGCCTCGAATGGCACGACGGCAAGCCCGTCACGGCCGAGGACTGCGTCGCTTCGATCAAGCGGTGGGCAGCAAAGGATTCGATGGGCCAGAAGCTGATGGCGTCGGTCAAGAGTCTCGACGTTGTCGACGGCAAGACCTTCAAGATGAATATGAGCGAACCCTACGGCCTTGTGCTGCAGTCGCTCGGCAAGCCGTCGTCGAACGTACCTTTCATGATGCCGGCGCGTGTCGCCGCGACCGACCCGAATGTCCAGATCAAGGTCGAGGACGTCATCGGCTCCGGCCCGTTCATGTTCAAGCGCGATGAATGGAAGCCCGGCGAGAAGACTGTCTATGTGAAGAACCCCAAGTACAAGGCGCGAAGCGAGGCCCCTTCGGGCCTGGCCGGCGGCAAGGTCGCCAAGGTCGACCGCGTCGAGTGGGTTTGGATTTCCGACGTCCAGACCCAGGTCGGGGCCCTGCAGAATGGCGAGATCGACATGATCGAATCTCCCGGCCACGATCTGTTGCCGCTGCTGGCCAAGGACAAGAATGTCAATCTGGTAACCACCAACCCGACCGGCAACCAGTACACATTCCGCTTCAACAGTACGGTCAAGCCGTTCGATAATGCCAAGGTCCGCCACGCCGTGTTCGTGGCCTTCGCCCAGGACGATTTCCTCAAGGCGACCATCGGCGATCCGAAGTACTTCGAGGTGTGCAAGGCACCGTTCATTTGCGGCACCCCGCTGGCCACCGATGCCGGCATGGCCGACGTGCTGAACGGCAATGCCGCCAAGGCCAAGCAGCTCCTGACCGAGGCCGGCTACGACGGCACGCCGATCGTGCTGATGCAGTCGACCGACCTCCAGGTGCTGACCAACCTCGCCCCGGTCGCCAAGGCGCAGTTAGAGCGCGCAGGCTTCAAGGTCGACTTGGTGTCCATGGACTGGCAGACGCTCGTCTCGCGCCGCGTCAAGAAGGACCCGCCCAACGCGGGCGGCTGGCACGCCTTCCTCACCTCCTGGGTCGCGGCCGACATCCTGAACCCGGTGATGGCCGGCTTCTTTAACGCTTCGTGCGACAAGGCCATGTTCGGCTGGCCTTGCGATGCCACGATCGAGAAGTTCCGCGACCAGTTCTCCAAGGAGACGGACCCGGCGAAGCAGAAGCAGATCGTCGAGGATCTGCAGAAGTACTGGGTCAACCATCCGACCCACATCAACGTCGGCCAGTGGTACGCGCCGCTGGCCCGCCGCACCAACATCGAAGGCAACATGATTGCCCCGGTGACGGTGTTCTGGAACGTCACCAAGAAGTAGCCCGATCCGCGCGCGGGGCCCTGCCCCGCGCGCCCATCGACGAAGGCGGGCGGTCCCTGCCTTCTTCGATGGGGAAGAAACCCGGAGGGGGCGTCATGAGAAAAGTATTGAAGCGCACGCTTGCGGCAATGGTTGCCGGTGCGATCCTGTCGAGTGCGGGGCCGGTGCTGGCCCAGGGCAAGGTCGTCAAGTTCGTGCAGAACGGCAACCTGACGATCCTCGATCCGATCTGGACGACGGCCTACGTCACCCGCAACCACGGATATTTCATCTACGACACGCTGTTTGCGGCCGACGAGAACAACGTCGTCAAGCCGCAGATGGTCGACAAGCACGAAGTGTCGGCCGACAAGACGGTCTGGACCTTCACCCTGCGCGACGGCCTCGAATGGCATGACGGCAAGCCGGTGACGTCCGAGGACTGCATCGCCTCGATCAAGCGCTGGGGCGCCCGCGACGCGATGGGCCAGAAGCTCATGGACTTCGTGAAGGAATTCAAGGAGGTCAATCCCAAGACCTTCCAGATGGTTCTGAAGGAGCCCTACGGCCTGGTGCTCGATTCGCTCGGCAAGCCGTCGTCGCAGGTTCCGTTCATGATGCCGAAGAGGGTGGCTGACACCGACCCCTTCAAGCAGATCGACAGCCAGATCGGCTCCGGCCCGTTCGTCTACATGAACGCCGAGTCGAAGCCCGGCGAGAAGCACGTCTACACCAAGAACGCCAAGTACAAGCCGCGCGCCGAGCCGGCTTCGGGTCTGGCAGGCGGCAAGGTCGTAAAGGTCGACCGCGTCGAGATCATCGAGATGCCCGATCCGCAGCAGCAGGTGAACGCCATCGCCGCGGGCGAGATCGACGTCATCGAGCAGCCGCCGCACGACCTGATCCCGCTCCTCAAGAAGGAAAAGGGCGTCGCGCTCTACAACTGGAACCCGCTCGGTCACCAGTTCATCTTCCGCATGAACTGGCTCCAGCCGCCGTTCAACAATGCGAAGATCCGCGAGGCCGCTCTGCTGAGCATCCGCCAGGAGGACTATCTCAAGGCGACCGTCGGCGAGCCGGAGTTCTACAAGGTCTGCACGGCCGCCTTCATCTGCGGCACGCCCAACGCCGTCAATGCGCCGGGCGACCTGTTCGTAAAGCCGAACTTCGAGAAGTCGAAGGCGCTGCTGAAGGAAGCGGGCTATGACGGCACGCCGATCGTGCTGCTGCAGTCGACGACCCTGCCGGTTCTCACCAACATGGCCCCCGTGACAAAGGCGCTGCTCGAACAGGGTGGCTTCAAGGTCGACATGCAGTCGATGGACTGGCAAACCGTGGTCACGCGTCGAACCAACAAGGGTCCCGTGGGTCAGGGCGGCTGGAACATCTTCCACACATTTTCGGTGGCGGCGGACATCCTGAATCCGATCTCGACCTCCTACATGGTCGCGAACGGCGACAAGGCCTGGTTCGGCTGGCCGAACGATCCGGAGATGGAGAAGCTGCGCGACGCCTACGCCAAGGAAACCGATCCGGTGAAAAATAAAGAGCTCGCCGCCGCCGTTCAGGCCCGGGCCTTGCAAACGGCACAGTATGGCTGGGTCGGCCAATGGTACGGACCCGGCGCCATGCGCTCCAACATCTCGGGCTGGCTGAAGGCGCCAGTCCCGGTGATGTGGAACATCGAGAAGAAGTGACAGCGGGGCCGCCGTCCGGCGGTCGCGTTGTCATCCTGGGCGGAGCGAGGGTTCTTTCGCTCTGCCCGGGTGACACGTAGAGGGAAAATGCTCGACTTTATCGCCCGTCGTCTCATAGCCATCGTCCCCGTATTGGGAGTGGTGGCTGTCTTCGTCTTCCTCATGCTGCGACTGACGCCGGGCGATCCCGCCGCGGTCATCGCCGGCGACAACGCCACTTCGGACCAGATTGCGGACATCCGCACCAAACTCGGGCTCGACGAGCCGATCTGGACGCAGTTCGCCATCTGGATCAGTAACGTGCTGCAGGGCAATTTCGGCGAGAGCTTCTTCTTCAAGAAGACCGTCGCCGAGCTGATCGCCCAGCGCGTCGAGCCGACGCTTGCGCTGGCGACCTGTACCCTGGTGTTCGCCGTCGGCATCTCCGTGCCGATCGGCGTCATGGCCGCCTACCGCCAGGGCTCCCTGATCGACAAGGCGGTGATGGGCTTCTCGGTGCTTGGCTTCTCGGTGCCGGGCTTCGTCATCGGCTACTGCCTGATCTATGTCTTCGCCATCGAACTTGGATGGCTTCCGGTGCAGGGCTATGTCCGGATCGGCGTCAACTTCTGGCAGTTCGCCGAACGCATGGTCCTTCCGTCGCTCACCCTCTCGGTTGGCTTCGTGGCACTGATCTCGCGCATCACGCGCGCGTCGGTGCTCGAGGTGCTGAATGAGGATTACATCCGCACCGCCCGCGCCAAGGGCCTGTCCAACCGCGTGGTGCTGATGCGTCATGCATTGCGCAATGCCGCCGTGCCGATCCTCACCGTGATCGGCCTCGGCATCGCGATCCTGATCGGCGGCGCCGTGGTCACGGAAAGCGTCTTCGGCCTGCCCGGTCTCGGCCGTCTCACGGTCGAAGCGGTGCTGAGCCGCGACTTCCCGACCATCCAGACCGTCATTCTTCTCTTCTCCGTCGTCTATGTCGTGGTCAACCTGCTCATCGACATAAGCTACACCCTGTTCGACCCGAGGATCCGGTATTGAGCGCGATCTCTGAAGAAGTCGTCGATTCCGCCTCCATCGCGGCGGCGTCGACCAAGCGCAAGAGCCTCTGGCTCGTTGCCCTCCGCAACCCGAACGTGATCTTCGGTGGCGTCATCCTGCTGACGATGCTGGTCATCGCCATCCTGGCGCCGTTCCTCGGCACCGTGGACCCGACCCGGATCGACCCGGCGTCGCGCAACAAGAAGCCGGGCACCGAGGTCACCTATCGCCTCGACGACGGACAGACCCTCAAGCGGGTGGCCATCATGGGCACCGACAGCCTGGGCCGCGACGTCTACAGCCGCGTGCTCTACGGCGCGCGCGTCTCGCTGGCCGTCGGCGTCGCCGTCTCCGTCATCTCCGTCGCCATCGGCATGGTGATCGGCCTGGTGTCCGGGTACGTCCGGTGGGCCGACGGGATCATCATGCGCGTCATGGATGGGTTGATGGCGATTCCGGGCATATTGCTCGCGATCGCCCTCGTCTCGATCTGGCGTGCCGGCCTCATCACCGTTGTCTTCGCCATCGTCGTGCCGGACGTGCCGCGTGTCGTGCGGCTCGTACGCTCGATCGTGCTGACCGTGCGCGAAGAACCCTATGTCGAAGGCGCGATCTCGGTCGGTACGCCGACCTGGATCCTGCTGTTCCGCCATATCCTGCCCAACACCGTGGCGCCGCTGATCGTGCAGGGCACCTTCCTTGCCGCCGCGGCGATCCTCACCGAGGCCGCCTTGTCCTTCCTGGGCATCGGCATCCCGCCGGAGATTCCGAGCTGGGGCAACATCATGGCCGAGGGCCGCACGCTGTTCCGCGTGTTCCCGCATAACATCCTCTATCCCGGCATCTTCCTTGCCTTGACGGTGCTGGCCATCAACATCATGGGCGACGGTCTGCGCGACACGCTCGATCCGAAGATGAGCAAGAAGGTGTGACCGACAGGTCACACCCTGAGCGACGCGCAGCGAAGTCGAAGGGTCTTGTTCCCATGCCCGAAGCCTTTGCCGTTGAAACGAGATCCCTCCACTCGGCGCCTGGCGCCTCGGTCGGGATGACGGAGTTGAAGTCGTAATGTCTACCGAACCCAAAAGGCCCGTCCTCGAAGTCCGCAACCTGAGCGTGGCGCTGCCCAAGGGCGCCGACCGCGTCCATGCCGTCGAGAAGGTGAGCTTCACCGTCAATCCCGGCGAGATCGTCTGCCTCGTGGGCGAATCGGGCTCGGGCAAGTCGGTGATCGCCTTCACCGTAATGGGCCTGCTGGCCAAGGCGCTGAAGCCGACCTCGGGCGAGATTCTGCTCGAGGGCGAGAACATCCTGGCGGCCGATGAGAGCCGGCTGCGCGAACTGCGCTGCACCCGTATGTCGATGATCTTCCAGGAGCCGATGACGGCGCTCAACCCCGTCATGACCTGCGGCGACCAGATCGACGAGGTGCTGAGCACGCACACCCAGCTCGATGCCGCGGCGCGCAAGGCCAAGATCATCGCCATCCTGGCCCGCGTGAAGCTGCCCGAGCCGGAACGCATCTATGGTTCGTTCCCGCACCAGCTCTCCGGCGGGCAGCGCCAGCGCATCATGATCGCCATGGCGCTGGTACTCGATCCCGTCCTGCTGATCGCCGATGAGCCGACCACCGCGCTCGACGTCACCACCCAGGCCGAAATCCTGAAGCTCATAGCCGAGCTGCAGGACGGCCAGGGCACCGGCGTGCTGTTCATCACCCACGATTTCGGCGTCGTGGCCGAGATCGCCCATCGCGTGGCCGTGCTGCGCTGGGGCGAGCTGGTTGAGATGGGACCGACCGAGCAGATCCTGTCGCGACCCGTGCAGGCCTACACCAAGATGCTCATCTCGTCGGTGCCGTCGATCACTCCCGTCCACCGCGGCGTGCGACGGGACGGCGTCACCGTCCTGCGCACCGAGAAGCTCGGCAAGACCTACTCCGGCAACGCCTTCTTCCAGAAGGCCCGCGTCGTGAAGGCCGCCATCGACGTGGATCTCGACATCCGCAGGGGCGAGACGCTGGGCATCGTCGGCGAATCCGGTTCGGGCAAGTCTACGGTGGCGCGATGCATCGCCCGCCTGATCGACCCGAGCGAGGGCAAGATCTATCT
>JABMNB010000798.1 GCA_013205335.1 Rhodospirillales bacterium | reverse complement strand
GTTCCAGGAAGCCGATCTGCCGACCTACGAGCGCATGGGCCATCGCACCTTCCAGCGCTTCGGCCAGTCGGGTGCCTCGAAGGTCCTGACCTGGTGCCCGACCTGCACGAAGAATTTCGACGAACTGGAAAAGGACGTCGAGGAACCCTCGTTCGACCTCGGCCACGTGAGCGAGTTCCTTGCCGCCAACCTGGAAGCGCTGAAGGCGCGCTTCACGGCGGACCAGCCGAAGCGCCGCGTCGTGATCCACGAACATCAGGGCATCGGCGCCACGGTCGAGAGCATCCGCAAGCTGCTGTGCGCCGTGCCCAACCTCGAACTGGTCGAGCTGCCGCAGGATTCCGGATTCTCCTATGCCTGTGGCGGTCAGGCCGCGAAGTTCAAGGCGCGCGAGCAGGCGATCCATCGTGACCTGGTGATGGGCGCGGTCGAGGCCGGCGCCGACACGATCGTCACCATGTACCACTCCTGCCACCGCTCGCTGGCCGGTGCCCAGGCGATCTATCCTTCGCTGAAGGTCGTGAACTTCACCGACGTGCTCGCGGAGGCGCTGGGCCGCGGCGGCCATCCCGATTACTACCAGCTCTACAAGCAGGGCGGCGCGATGGACGAGGCCGTGACGGCCGCGCGCGGCTTCCTCGAGAACAACGGCGTGCGCATCGACGAGAGCGCCGTGAAGTCGCTCACCGCCGACATCTTCAACGAAACCGGCGTCGGCGGTCCGCGCGAGGCCTTCGCCGAAGCCTTCACCGCGCTGGCCCGCGAGGGCTGATCGGCCCGTGACGGCAGCCGACGTCTGGCTCTTCTCCTACGGCACGCTGCAACAGGAAGACGTGCAGTTCGCGACCTTCGGCCGGCTGCTTGAAGGCCGCGCCGATGTCCTGCCGGGCTACGCGACCTTGCTGTTCGAGATCAGGGACGCCGAGGTCGTGAAGACCAGCGGCAAGACGCATCATCTGATCGCGCGGCCTTCCGGCCGTGCCGAAGACGAAGTGCCGGGCGTGGTGCTGAGGATCACCGCCCCCGAGCTTGCCGCCGCCGACACCTACGAGGTCTCGGACTACAAGCGCGTCGCCGTGCGCCTGAAGTCCGGCCTCGAAGCCTTCGTCTACGTCGCCACCTGACAGGCGCGGGTTCAGCCGAGCGAACTGGCGACCTGCGATCCTCGGCGCGCTCGATGCGCAATTTCGACGGTCCCGGCGAGAGACGCTCCAGCCAGAACGGCAAGCGGGAGCTGGCCGGCTACACCGATTGGCGAATTTCTTCGATCGCTACTTTCCACGCCTCGATCGTCGCCGCGGACGGAAGCTCCCTGATATCTTCCGCTGGATATCGATAGGCCACGCCGTAAGGCGTGAGTTTGGTGAGGTTGCTCAGCGCCTTCTTGAGACGATGACTGTCCGGCAACAATCCCACGAGAGCGGCATTGTCGTGCGTCTTGGGGAAAGCCAGACCCGCCTGCACAAGCAAAGCTTTGACCCGCTTTTCCGCTGCTTGCTGGCAATGGTAGGCGGCGCCGCTCAGAGAAGGCATCGGGCCATGGAGATTGTTGACGACCTGTTTCAGGTCGTCATCGACGACCACGAGCCAGCCTGCGACCTCTTCAATGGCCATAGACCAGTCGGCCTTGGTGCGTTGCGCTGTAGCTTAAAGTGCCGACGCGATCGCGCTTGCGTTCGAACACGCTGCGACGACAGGGAACGATATCGAGCGGAACGCCCGGATCTCGGGCGACACGAGCCGTTGCCTCGAGGGAGCGCGAACTCAGGGGGGCGTCATCCGACACGATCACGAGAAGGTCGTAGTCGCTGTCGGGGCGGGCGTCGCCGCGAGCACGGCTGCCGAACAGGTAAACCGCCTCCGGATTCATCGTCTCCACGATCCGGGCGATCGTGCGATCGAGAATGCCGACTTGGTTGGCGTCCATGATTCCAGTTTACCAATTGGCGACAGCGTGGTTACGCCTCCCGCACCGTCAGCACCGCCCAGGCGGCATCGGCGAAGAACGTCACATGGTCGGAGAGCGGGCCCTCGAAGCGGCCGTAGACCTTGTAGGTCGCGGGCTGCATGACCGTGCCGATGGCGGAGGCGGCAGCGAGGTCGGGGTCGCGCGACGGGATCTCGCCGGCCGCCATCGCGCTCACGATGAGCTCGCGGACGACATCCACCGGGTTGGGCGTGCCGTCGGGCACCATCGCCAGGAACAGGTGCTGGGTGAGCAGATGGTAGGCGAACAGGGACCAGTCCCGGTCCGCCCATTCGCAATAGCAGCGCACGATGGCGTCGATCTTTTCCCGCAAGCCCGCCGCAGGCCGATGGGCCTCGGCCAGCGCCTCGGCCAGTGCGCGGTGATGGCCGAGGAAGATGTCGAGGGCGAGCTGCTCCTTGCTGGGGAAGTAGCGGTAGATCGTGCCCTCGGCGATCGACGCCGCCATGGCGATTTCCCGGGTCGTGGTCTCGGCGACGCCGCGGGCCACGAACAGGGTGAGGGCCGCGCGCTCTACGCGGGCTTTTGTCTCTTCGGCTTTGCCCATGCCGCACAGTCTATGAGGGAGCGCTCACTTGGAAAAGAGGGGTGCTCGCTTTCCGACGCCGACAGCCAGCGCCAGTCCAGAACCCAGTCGGGCGCCGCGGCAGGCGGAGGAGCTGTATCGCTCTGGAGCTTGAGGAATTCTTCGAAAGACCGGCGGATGAACATGCCAACCTCCTTTATGAGTGGACGCTCACTAATTAAGTGAGTGTTCGCTCAATTACAAGGGCATGATTTGGTTTTCCCGCGATTTAAGGGCGCGGGCAGGCTTTGTGCGTGGACGCCGAAAGGGGGCCTGCCTATGGTCGGTCACCCAGTCGATACCTGTGGGAGAGCCCATCCGAAAGGATGGCGCCGAAGGAGCAACCGGCCCCGGAAACTCTCAGGCAAACGGACCGCAGGAGGATGGGTCTCTGGAAAGTGGCAGGCGCCTCATTCGGCGCATGCCCACCGACGAAGTAAGCCGGCCCTCTCAGTGAGGCTCCCGGCGAATCTTTCAGGTCTCCGGACAGAGGGGGTCGCGAACGGCGCAGTCTTTGCGTCGTGAAAGCGCGACTCCGGTCGCGTTCAACGCGACTTCGACGGAGACTCTCTTGACCGAAACACCCGCCGGCCCCCTGAAGCGCACGCCGCTTTACGATCTTCATCGTGGACTGGGCGCGCGCCTGGTGCCGTTCGCCGGCTACGAGATGCCGGTCCAGTATCCGACCGGCATCCTCGTCGAGCATGCGCAGACACGCACCGCCTGCGGCCTGTTCGACGTCTCGCACATGGGCCAGGTGCGGCTCACCGCGAAGCCGGGGCAGAATGCCGCGAAGGCGATGGAGACCCTGGTGCCGGGCGACATCGCGGGCCTGCAGCCGGGCCAGCAGCGCTACACCCAGTTCACCAACGATGCCGGCGGCATCCTCGACGATCTGATGGTGACGAGTACGGGCGATCATCTTCTGGTCGTCATCAACGCGGCCTGCAAGGACGCCGATCTCGCGCACATGCAGAAGCAGCTCTCGGCGACCTGCGAGGTCGAGCCGATGTTTTCGCGCGGCCTTCTCGCGCTGCAGGGACCACAGGCTGCGGCGGTGCTGTCGCGGCTGGCGCCGCAGGTCGCCACCCTGAAGTTCATGACCGGCGCCTATGTCGTAATCGACGGCGCGCGCTGCTACGTCACGCGCTCGGGCTATACCGGCGGCGACGGCTACGAGATCTCGACGCCGGCCGACCAGACCGACGCCATCGCGCGCAAGCTGCTGGCGAACCCCGAGGTGAAGCCGATCGGACTGGGCGCCCGCGACTCGCTGCGGCTCGAGGCCGGGCTCTGCCTCTACGGCCACGACATCGACACGACCACGACACCGGTCGAAGCGGTGCTGCTGTGGAGCATCGGCAAGGAACGGCGCGTGCAGGGCGGGTTCCTCGGCGCCGCGGTCATCCAGAAGCAGATCGCCGAAGGCTCGGCGCGCAAGCGGGTCGGGCTGCTGCCCGAAGGCAAGGCGATCGCGCGCGAAGGTGCGGAGATCGTCATCGCCGGCAGGACCGTGGGCACCGTCACGTCGGG
>JABMNB010000797.1 GCA_013205335.1 Rhodospirillales bacterium | reverse complement strand
TCATCGCCCTCGCCGAACCATCTCGTCAGCTACGAGACTCGCACACGTCAGTCAGCGGCGCTATTATTCGAGGTGCCCTTAAGCCCATTGCAGCATTGGCGATTCGGCTTGCCAAAAGAGAGCCCCCGTCCCGATCCAGCCAATCCCGCAAAGAAACTACCGGCAGGTAATTGTAGATAGGCGTCTTATCGTTCGCGACGTCACATCTTGCAGTAATTACAAGTCCGTATACTTCACAATCAGCGTAGTCTTCTGCCTTGGCGCAGCAGAAAATTGTGCCCTGTGTTAAAAGGCCGAGCGTCGCTCTTTGAAGCATTGTCATTGCCTACTTGCAGAAAGCTCCCACGTAGCTTTCTAGCACTCATGCAACGCAGAGGAGAACTTCAATTGCCCTGCATTCGACAGGTGCCCTCTGCTCGTCCGATCGTCTCCGGGAAAGGCCCCTTATGATCCTATAGCGCGCGGCGGCGCACGCGCGTATCTTGCGCCGCATGCCCCGCCCCCTCATCGGAGTCACCCTGGATGCTGAAAAGCCAGGCGGATACTCCAAGTTTCCCTGGTACGCGCTGCGCCAGAACTACCTCGACGCGATCGACGCGGCGGGTGGTCTGGCAATTGCGCTGCCGCACGAGCCCGACCGGGTCGCCGACTATCTCGAGCGCATCGACGCGCTGGTGGTGACAGGCGGCGCGTTCGACGTCGATCCCTCCTACTATGGCGGCGGCACGCGCCACGCGACGGTCATCACCAAGGATCGCCGCACCGCCTTCGAGTTCGGCGTGACCAAGGGTGCCCTGGCGCAGGACAAGCCGGTGCTCGGCATCTGCGGCGGCCAGCAGTTGCTGCACGTCGTGCTGGGCGGCAAGCTGATCCAGCACATCCCCGACACCATCGCCGATGCGCTGGCGCACGAGCAGCCCAATCCGCGCGACGAGCCCGGCCATGTCGTGAAGGTGGCCAGGGGCACGCAGCTTCACGGCATCGTCGGCGCCGACGAGCTCCAGGTGAACAGCGCACACCACCAGGCCGCCGCCGATTCGCCGGCCGGCATCGTCGTGAACGCCACCGCGCCCGACGGCGTCATCGAAGGCATCGAGGCGCCCGCCTACCGCTTCTGCATCGGCGTACAGTGGCATCCTGAATTCCTGATCTCCGAAGGCGACGCGAGATTGTTCCGCGCCTTCCTGGGCGCGGCGGCGGCAAGATGAGCGAACAACCCGTCAAGGAAGGCGAGCGCATCGCCAAGCGCCTCGCACGCGCCGGCCTGTGCTCACGCCGTGATGCCGAGCGCTGGATCGAGGACGGCCGGGTCAAGGTCGACGGCAAGGTGCTGGAGACCCCGGCCTGCGTCGTTACCGACAAGAGCGTGATCGAGGTCGACGGCAAGCCGTTGCCCGCCGCCGACCGGGCGCGCATGTGGCGCTATCACAAGCCCCCGAGCGAGATGGTGACGGCGCGCGATCCCGAGGGACGGCGCACCATCTTCGACTCACTGCCCAAAGGCATGCCGAGGGTCGTCACAATCGGCCGCCTCGATTACTTCTCGGAAGGCCTGCTGCTGCTCACCAACGATGGCGGCCTCGCGCGCCAGCTCGAACTGCCGGCCAACGGCTGGACCCGGCGTTATCGCGCCCGCGTGCATGGCACCGTCGACGAGGCCAAGCTGGCCGAGCTTGCCAACGGCATCACCATCGAGGGCGTGCGCTACGGCTCGATCCAGGCGAGCCTCGATCGCCAGCAACGCTCCAATGCCTGGATCGACATCGCGCTGGCCGAGGGCAAGAACCGCGAGGTGCGCCGCGTGCTGGCCCATCTCGACCTGCCCGTGGTCCGACTGATCCGCGTGGCCTTCGGCCCGTTCCATCTCGGCGAAGTCGAGCGCGGCCATATCGACGAGATCCCGCCGCAGGCACTCGACACCCTGCTGGGCGTCAAGCGGCCGCCGCGCAAGGAAGGCTGGGCCAAGCCCAAGCCCACGCCGGCGCGCACCAAACGGCGGAAGCACTAATGATCAGGATCATCGGCGGCAAGCATCGCGGTCGCATGCTCGAGACCCCGGAGGGAAAGGACACGCGCCCCACCGCCAACCGCGCGCGCGAGGCGCTGTTCAACGTGCTGATGCATGCGCGCTGGCGCGACATGGACGAGGACGGCGGTACCTCGCCGCTGATCGACGCCCGCGTGCTCGACGGCTATGCCGGCTCCGGCGCGCTGGGGCTGGAGGCACTGTCACGCGGCGCCGAACACGTGACCTTCCTCGACAAGGATGCCGCCGCGATCAAGGTGATCGGCGAGAACCTGCGCAAGCTCGGCGAGACCGGCGCGGCCAAGGTCGTGCGGGCCGACATGACCCGGCCGCCGCCGTGTCGCGAGCCGTGTCACCTCATCTTCCTCGATCCGCCCTATCGTTCGGGCGAGGCCGTAACGGCGATCACGGCGCTGGCCAACGCCGGCTGGATGGCACCGGGCGCGGTCGTCACCGTCGAACTGGCGCACAACGAGGACATCGCCCCGCCTCTGGGCTTCGAGACGATCGACGAAAGACGCTATGGCGCCGCCAAGATCGTGATCCTGAAGCGCACCTCGTGATGCGCGGGCCGTGAAACTCACCGCCCCTCTCTACATGCTGCGGCACGGCGAGACCGCCTGGAACACCGAACGCCGGATGCAGGGCAGCAAAGACTCCGACCTCACCGAGCGCGGCCGTGCCCAGGCCTCGGCCATGGGCCGCACGCTGAGGGTCGAACTCGACCGCGCGCCCGGTCCGACCATGTTCCTGCGCAGCCCGCTGGGCCGCACGCGCGAAACCTCGGAGCTCATCGGTCGCGAGCTGGGGCTTTCCTCCGCCGACTGGCGCGAGGACATAAGGCTGGCCGAGTTGTCCTACGGCAGCTGGGAGGGCTTTTCGTGGGCCGAGATCGAGGTGACGCACCCCACGGCGCTGGCCGACTGGCGCGCCGACCCGCACGGCTATTGCCCGCCGGGCGGCGAGACGCATCTCGACCTGCGGCGGCGCTGCGAGACCATGCTGACGGAGATCGCCGCCGCCAGCACGCGCACCGTCGTGGTGAGCCACGGCGTCAGCGGCGCGGTCGTGCGCGGGCTCAACCTCGGCCTCGATGCACGGGCCATGTTCGTGCTGGAGAAGCCGCAGGACGCATTCTTCCGCCTGCTCGCCGGCCGCGAGGAACGCATTACCTGCGACCTGTGATCGTCACACCCTGCCGGCTATAAGCGCCGGCATGACAGAGGAAGCGCAGACAAGGACGACGAGCCCGATGACATGGGCCGGGGAATCCCGCGCCACGCTCGGGCTCGCCTGGCCGCTCATCCTCACCAATCTCGCGCAGACCCTGATGACGGCGACCGACGTGGTGATGATGGGCTGGCTCGGCCCCGACGCGCTCGCCGCGGGCGCGCTGGGCTCCAATCTCTACTTCGCGACCATGATCTTCGGCCTCGGCCTGACGACGGCCACCGCACCGATGATCGCCCGCGAACTGGGGCGCAAGCGCCACTCGGTGCGCGACGTGCGGCGCACCGTGCGCCAGGGCATGTGGATGGCGGTCGGCTTCACGGTCCCGATCTGGATCGTGCTGTGGCAGAGCGAGGCGATCCTGCTGGCGATGGGGCAGGAGCCGGCGCTCGCGCAGTCAGCGGCGCAATATGTGCGCGCCCTGCAATGGTCGCTGCTGCCGTTCTTCTTCTTTCTCGTCCTGCGCTCGTTCGTCTCGGCGCTGGAGCGGCCGCTGTGGGCGCTCGCCGCGGGCGTGGTCGGCGTGATCGTCAATGCCGCGGCGGCGTGGTGCCTGATCTTCGGCCATTTCGGCTTTCCGAAGCTCGGCCTGACCGGCGCCGGCTATGCCACGACCTTCGCCGACATGCTGATGTTCGTGATGCTGGCGGCCGTTGTGCTCGCCGACCGGAAGTTCCGCCGCTATCACCTGTTCGGCCGCTTCTGGCGAGCCGACTGGCCACGCTTCCGCGAGCTGTCGCATCTCGGCCTGCCGATCGGCGCGACCCTGGTGTTCGAGGTCGCCGTCTTCAATGGCGCCACGTTCCTGATGGGACTGATCGGCGCCGCCTCGCTGGCCGCCCACTCGATCGCCATGCAGATCGCGTCCCTCTCCTTCATGGTGCCGCTCGGCCTCGCCCAGGCCGCGACCGTGCGCGTCGGCCGCGCCTTCGGAGCCCACGACAAGGAGGGCATCCGACGGGCCGGCTGGACGGCGTACGTCATGGGCGTGGGCTTCATGGCGCTGACGGCGCTGGCAATGATTCTCTTCCCGCGCACGCTGGTCGGCGTATTCCTCGACCTCGAGGCGCCCGCCAACGCGCCCGTCGTCGAGCTGGCCGTGGTGTTCCTGGCCGTCGCCGCCCTGTTCCAGGTGGCCGATGGCGGCCAGGCGGTGGCCGCCGGCATGCTGCGCGGGCTGCACGATACGCGCGTGCCCATGGTCTATGCCGGCATCGGCTACTGGGGCATCGGCCTGCTGCTGGGCGTGGGGCTCGCCTTCCAGGGCGGGCTGGCCGGCATCGGCCTGTGGATCGGGCTGGCAACCGGCCTCACCGTGGTGGCGCTGCTGCTGCTCGGCCGCTGGCTGAGGCGCGAACGGCTGGGACTCGTCAGCTTCGGCTGAGCCGCGCCGTCCGTCGGCAGCCGCTATTCTCGGTGACGACAAGACCCGAGGCGTCGCCGCGCGCGGTGAGTTGCATGCGACGGTGTTCGGGGCCCTTCACCGAGGCGAGGCTCAGGAGATTGAACGGCGCCCCCACCTTGGCGACGCCGTGGATCTGCCACAGGCCGGGGCCCGGCGGCGGCGGCGCCGACTTGTTCGGATTGGGCACCGGGCCGCGCGCGGTGGTGTCGTAAGCCGAGCCGTCGACGAAGCCCGATTCGATGGTGAGCACGTAGTCGAGGGGCGCGTTGCACGAGCCGCCGTCGCTGGTGCCGCGCCATGTGCCGTCGAGCGGCGAGGCCGGCGCGGGCGTCGGTGTCCCCGAGGGGGGAATCGCGGAGGGCGGCGCGGGCGCACGGTTCTGCGCCGAGGCGCCCCCGGCGGCAGTGGCGGCGACACCTGCGATCACGAGCAGCGCGAGAAACTTCTTCATCGTCTTCCGAACAGCCGCTCGATGTCGGCCAGTTTGAGTTCGACATAGGTCGGGCGGCCATGATTGCATTGTCCGGAGTGCGGCGTCGCCTCCATCTGGCGCAGCAGCGCGTTCATCTCCTCGACGGTCAGCCGCCGGCCGGCCCGCACCGAGGTGTGGCAGGCGAGCGTGCCGCAGACTTCCTCGACCTTCTCCTTGAGCGAAAGATGGTCGCCCATCTCCGCGAGTTCGTCGGCCAGATCGCGCACCAGCCCCTGGATGTCGACCTCGCCCAATACGGCTGGCGTCTCGCGCACGACCACGGCACCGAGCCCGAACGGCTCCAGCACGAGGCCCATGTCGGCCAGTTCGGCGGCGCGTTGCGCGAGGCGCCGCGCGCCATCCTCGCCGATTTCGACGACCTCGGGCAGCAGAAGCGTCTGGCGTTTCACGCCCTCGGCTTCGAGCTGGGTCTTCAGCCGCTCGTGGACCAGACGCTCATGCGCGGCGTGCTGGTCGACGATCACCACGCCCCGCTCGGTCTGCGCGACGATGTAGGTCTCGTGGAGCTGCGCGCGCGCCACGCCCAGCGGATAGTTGCCGGGTGCAATGTCTGCGACTTGCGTTTCGTCGCGCACGGACAGGCCATCGAGCGGTGCCATGAACTGCGTCGCCGCCTCGGCGAGCCCGCGCGGCACAGACGCATAGCCGCCGCCGTTGCCGTATCCGCCGCCCATCGGCAAAGGCAGCGAGAAGCCGGTGTGCGGACGGAAGGCGCCGAGGGCTGCATCCGACACGGTCGTGCTCGCGCGATGCCCGGCCGCCGAGAGCGCGGTGCGCAGGGCGCCCACGATCATGCCGCGCACGATGCCGGCGTCGCGGAAGCGCACCTCGGTCTTGGCCGGATGGACGTTGACGTCGACCATCTCGGTCGGCGCCTCGAGGAACAGCGCCACCATCGGGTGGCGGTCGCGCGCCAGGAAGTCCTGGTAGGCGCCGCGCACCGCGCCAGCCAGCAGCTTGTCGCGCACCGGGCGGCCATTGACGAAGAGATACTGGTGCTGGCCCGTCGGCCGGTTGAGCGTCGGCAGGCCGGCAAAGCCAGTGAGTCGAAAACCCTCGCGGTTGACGTCGATCGGCACGGCATTGTCGGCGAACTCGCGGCCCATGATGGCGGCCAGACGCTCCAGCCGCGCGGCATCGCCCGACAGCAGCGACGGATTGGCCGCGGCCAGGTCGATCAGCGCGCGCTCCTCGCTTTCCAGCCGGAAGGCGACGCCGGGATGGGCCATGGCCAGCCGGCGCATCGCGTCGGCGACATGGCCCGACTCGGTGCGCGGCTCCTTCAGGAACTTGAGCCGTGCCGGTGTCGCAAAGAAAAGCTCGCGCACTTCGACACGCGTGCCGGTGGGATGCGCCGCGGGCCGCGGCTCGGCCTTGGCCCCGCCGTCGATCTCGAGGCTCCAGGCGGTATCGGCGCCGGCCGGGCGCGAGGTGATGGTGAAGCGGCTGACCGACGCGATCGACGGCAAGGCCTCGCCGCGAAAACCAAGGGTACGAATATCGGTCAGGTCGTCGTCGGGCAGCTTGGAGGTGCAGTGCCGTTCGACCGCGAGACGGAGTTCGTCGGCCGACATGCCGATCCCGTCGTCGACCACGGAAATGAAGGTGCGGCCGCCCTCCTTCAACGTCACCGCGATGCGCCGAGCCCCGGCATCGATCGCGTTCTCGACCAGCTCCTTCACGGCGCTGGCCGGACGCTCGACCACCTCGCCGGCGGCGATGCGGTTGACGAGCGTCGACGGCAGACGACGCAGGGTGCGGGAGGCGCTCATGGCGCGGTCATTTTAGGGTGTTTCCGCCTCAAGTTCACACACCATCCTCATCCTGAGAGGCTGACCGGAAATGAATGCAGCTTAAACAAGAGGCTATGAACAGCCCCGATAACCTCACCCTGAGAGCTTGTGAGCGTATTGGGCAAGCTCTCGGGTTTGGGTTCGCGCGGGATGGTGGGCTGGGCTTTGTCGTCTCGGCCGGGGTGGGCGGCCATAGCCGTGCAGGCCCC
>JABMNB010000796.1 GCA_013205335.1 Rhodospirillales bacterium | reverse complement strand
TGTTCAACCAGGGCTACATCACCAGCCAGCACGACCGGCTGGTCGAGGAGATGAACCGGGTGGGGAAGATGGTCGGCTCCGAGTTCAAGCCGGGCGATGACCGCACAATCTTCATGGATACCTATGCCATGCAGGCCAAGTGGCACATGTGGAAGTACGGCACGACGCAGGCCCAGATCGCGGCCGGCGCGGCCAAGAACCATAATTACGGCGCGCTGAACGAGAAGGCGCAGTACCGCTTCCAGATGACACCTCAGTCGGTTCTGGAGGACCGTCCGGTGTCCTTCCCGCTGACCCGCGCCATGTGCGCGCCGATCGGCGACGGCGCCGCGGCGGCTCTTCTGTGCTCGGTGGAGTATCTGGAGAAGCAGCCGAAGCAGGTGCAGGACCGCGCCGTGAAGATCGCGGGCGTCGGCTTCTCGGGCGGCATGTACCGCAACCTCGACGCGCCGGGCCTCACGCGTGCGGCCGCCGACAAGGCCTACAGGATGGCGGGCCTCGGGCCTGAGGACATCGACGTCGCCGAAGTCCATGACGCCACCAGCTTCTGCGAGATCTACCAGTGCGAGATGCTGCGCTTCTGCCCCGAGGGCGAGGGCGGCAAGTTCGTCGAATCGGGCGCCACCGGCCCCGGCGGCAAACTGCCGGTCAATACGTCGGGCGGCCTGGTCTCCAAGGGCCATCCGGTCGGCGCCACCGGCCTGTCGATGCTGGCCGAACTCGCCACGCAGCTGCGCGGCGAGGCCGGCGCGCGCCAGGTGGAAGGTGCAAAGGTCGCGCTGGCCGAAAACGGCGGCGGCGTGATCGGCATGGAAGAGGCCGTGGCCTCCGTCGTGATTCTCAAGAAAGAGTAGAGGACAGAAATGACAATCCGCTTCGACAACCGCGTCGCCATCGTTACCGGCGCGGGCAACGGGCTCGGCCGCGCCCACGCGCTGCTGCTGGCCAGCCGTGGCGCCAAGGTGGTCGTGAACGATCCGGGGGGCGCGGTCGACGGCCGGCCTATCAATACAAGCGGCGGCGGCCACGCGGCGGCCGACAAGGTCGTCGACGAGATCAAGGCGGCCGGTGGCCAGGCCGTCGCCAACTACGATTCCGTCGCCGAGCCCGCGACGGCCGCCAACATCGTGAAGACCGCCGTCGATGCCTTCGGCACAGTCGACATCGTGGTGAACAATGCGGGCGTGCTGCGCGACAAGACCTTCCACAACATGACGACCGAGGATTTCGAGTTCGTCGTGAAGGTCCACTTCCTCGGCACGGCCTACGTGACCCACGCCGCCTGGCCGATCCTGCGCGCCAAGGCCTATGGCCGCATCGTCGTGACCTCGTCGAACTCCGGCATCTACGGCACCTTCGGCCAGTCAAACTACGGCGGCGCCAAGCTCGCGGTCGTGGGATTCATGAATGCGCTCAGGCTCGAGGGCCAGAAGTACAACATCATGATGAACGCGCTGGCGCCGATCGCCGCCACGCGCATGACCGAGAGCCTGATGACGCCCGAGGCGCTGGCCAAGCTCAGGCCCGAGTTCGTCTCGCCGATGGTCGCCTATCTGTGCAGCGAACAATGCCAGCGCACCGGCGACATCTGGAGCGCCGGCGCCGGCACCTTCGCACGCATCGAGTATCGCGAGGCCGAGGGGCTGAGGATCGATGGCCGGGCACCGACGATCGAGGACGTGGCCGACAATATCGAGAAGATCGCCGACGTCTCGGCTAGCCGGGTCTTCCGCACCTCGGGCGAGGAAGTCGCCGCCGTCGTGAGCGGCTCCTGAGCGGCGAGGCACTGCCCTCCGGTGCGCCCGCGGCCGGCGTAACGGCCGCGGACCGGCTGGCACCGGTCGCGAATTGGTTGCTGCGGGAGGGCCGGCTCGTCAGGACGCCGGTCTCCTTCATCGAGCAGCTGATGAACCGCGTGCTCGCAGCCGGCGTGCCGATCTGGCGCATGTATGTCGGCCTCCAGCTCGTCCATCCGCAGCTCCAGGCGATGGGCTATCTGTGGAAGCGTGGCGGGCACGTCGAGACGATCACCCGTGCCTACGGCGTGCAGTTCACTCCGGCCTATATCGGCAGCCCGGTCCAGGAAGTGCGTGAAGGTGGAGTGCCAGTGCGCTACCGGCTCGACCGGCTCACCGAACGGCATCACGAGGTGCTGCACGAGGTGCGGCAAGGCGGCGGCACCGACTATTTCACCCTGCCGATGCGCATCCGCCGCGACGGGCCGCTGCCGGTCGTGGCCTTCGCGACCGATCGCAAGGACGGGTTCGGCGACGCCGATATCGACGACATGACGCGGCTGGTCGACATGATGGGCGCGGTGACCGAGATGCACATCGAGGAGAACGTCGCCCACACCGTCGCCGAGACCTATCTCGGCCGTCAGGTCGGCCAGCGCATCCTGAACGGCGCGATCCGCCGCGGCGAGGGCGAGGAAATCCGCGCCGTGTTGTGGTTCTCCGACCTGCGCGACTTCACCGGTCTCAACGAACGCCTGCCGCCGGAACAGGTGCTGGAGCTGCTGAACAATTACTTCCAGCTGATCGGCGATGCGCTCGACAAGCAGGGCGGTGAGATCCTGAAGTTCATCGGCGACGGCGTGATGGCTTATTTCCCGGCCGAGGACGCGCTGTTCATGCCGATGGTCACCGCGGCTGCGCTCGACGCTGCGCGCCAGGTGATCGGCGATGCCGATGCCGCCAACGAGGCAAGGGCGACGGGCGGCGCCGAGCCGATGAAGTTCGGCATCGGTCTGCATGTCGGCACGGTGACGTTCGGCAATATCGGCACCCAGAACCGGCTCGACTTCACGGTCATCGGCGCCGCCGTCAACCGCGCCTCGCGTCTCGAAGGCCTCACCAAGGCCCTCGGCGTCCGCGTCTGCGCCTCCGCCGAATTCAATGCCAACTGCCCGCGCCCGATGAAGTCGCTGGGCAGACACCGCCTCCGCGGCGTGCGGGAGCCGGTCGAGATCTTCACGCTGCCGGATTGACGAAATATCCGTCGTCCTGAGCGGAGCCGCCCGAAGGGCGGCGCAGTCGAAGGACCTCTTTTCTGGTACATGACCTGTCGACGCGAAAAGAGGTCCTTCGACTTCGCTGCGCTCAGCTCAGGACGACGGAGTTTGAGCAGCGGCTGCTTTCACACTCGTCGCCGAAGATCACACCTTCGTCTTCCAGCCTTCGATCCAGGTGAGGGCTTCCTCGTCGGGCAGGGGCTGTTCGGAGGCGTCGACGTCGAGGCGGT
This sequence comes from Rhodospirillales bacterium, assembly GCA_013205335.1. Classification (GTDB taxonomy): domain Bacteria; phylum Pseudomonadota; class Alphaproteobacteria; order Reyranellales; family Reyranellaceae; genus Reyranella. Next base: position 10,865 of record JABMNB010000796.1, on the reverse strand, counting down.
TGCCGACCTTCCGGGCGCCACACAGTTCCAGGACCTTATCGACCTTCTTGCCGCCGCCGCAGAACGTGTCCTGATAGGTCATGTCGCCCAGTGCGATGACACCGTAGCGGTGGCCCGACAGGTCGGGCCGGTCGCGTTGCAGCGCCTCGACCAGCGGCAGGATATTGGTCGGGATGTCGCCCGAGCCGTGCGTCGCGCAGACCGCGAGGAGCACGTCGTGCCCCTGCAGGTCGGCGGCAGTCGCCGCCTTGTCGGTGACGTCGACGGCGTGCCCGGCAGATGCCAGCACGGGCTGCAGCGCGTCGGCTACCATCTGGGCGTTGCCCGACTCGGTGCCGACCAGGATCAGGATCTTGGCCATGCTCCGGGATAAGGGAGGGAGTGCCGCGATGCGACGCGACCGGATGGCGCGGCCGATTCGGCCATGCCAGTCTTGCGGCCCATGACTGACACGACACAAGAAACGCCCGTTCTGTCCGCCCTCGAGGGCGGCGTGCTGACCCTGACGCTCAACCGCCCGCAGCGGCTGAACGCCATGAGCCATCAACTGATCGACGCCATGAACGCCGAGCTGAAGCGTGCCCGCGAGGACGATTCGGTGCGCGCCGTGCTGCTGACCGGCACCGGCCGCGGCTTCTGCGCCGGCGCCGACCTCGCCGGCGGCGGTCCCGGCGACGCCTCGTCCCAGGGCCCGCGTGACGTCGGCGCCGCGATGGATCGCATCTTCAACCCGATGATCCGGGCCATGCGCGACCTGCCCAAGCCCATCGTGGCTGCCGTCAACGGCGTGGCAGCGGGCGGGGGCGCCAACCTCGCACTCGCCTGCGATATCGTGATCGCCGCGCGCTCGGCCCGCTTCGACCAGGCCTTCGTGCGCATCTCCCTGATCCCCGACCTGGGCGGCACCTGGTTCCTGCCGCATACGGTGGGCGATGCCCGCGCCCGGGCGCTCGCGATGCTCGGCGCCTCGGTCCCGGCCGAGGAGGCCGCGCGCATGGGCATGGTCTGGCAGGTCGTCGACGATGCCGCGCTGATGGACGAGGCCGGCAAGATCGCCGCCAGGCTCGCCTCGGGGCCGACCCGCTCCTACGCCGCGATCAAGGGCGCCATCAATGCGGCCGCCACCAACACGCTCGATCAGCAGCTCGACCTCGAACGCGACCACCAGCGCGAGCTTGGCCAGAGCGAGGACTTCAAGGAGGGCGTCGCCGCCTTCCTCGCCAAGCGCGCGCCCAATTTCACCGGACGTTAACTCAAATCGTTGAGAGACAGATGACCTACGAAAAGATCCAGATCGCCAAGGCCGATGGCCTCGCCACCCTGACCCTGAACGCGCCGGACCGGCTGAATGCCGTGTCGCGCAAGATGATCGGCGAGTTGAAGCAGTGCTGGGAGGATCTCGCGACCGACAGCTCGGTGCGCGCCGTGCTGCTGACGGGCGCCGGCCGCGGCTTCTGCGCCGGCGCCGATCTCGCCGATCCCGACCGCGCAAAAGGCAACACGTCGGACTCGGGCGAGGCGCTCGACAAGTTCTTCAATCCCGTCATTCGCCTGATGCGCAGCGTGCCGAAGCCGATCGTGGCGGCGGTGAACGGCCCGGCGGCGGGCGTCGGCATGAGCTTCGCGCTCGCCTCCGACATTGCGATCGCGGCCAAGTCCGCCTCCTTCCTGCAGGCCTTCGCGCGGATCGGCCTGTTGCCCGACGGCGGCAGCACGTGGTTCCTGCCGCGGCTGGTGGGCGAACAGCGTGCGCGGGCGCTGGCCATGCTGGCGCCGCAGATCTCCGCACAGCAGGCCAAGGAGTGGGGCCTGATCTGGGACGTGGTCGAGGATGCCGAGCTGATGAAGACTGCGGGCGATCTCGCGCGGCGGCTGGCCGACGGTCCGACGCTTTCGCTCGCCCGCATCAAGGAGGCGATGAACCGCGCCAGCGGCAACACGCTCTCGCAGCAGCTCGACGTCGAGCGCGACTTCCAGCGCGAGCTGGGCAAGAGCGAGGATTTCAAGGAAGGCGTCGCGGCCTTCCTCGCCAAGCGCAAGCCCGTCTTCAAGGGCAAGTAAGCAAGCACGACAAGAAAGCGACAGGGGAGAGACGACCATGACGACGCCGTTCAAGGAGATCACCTCGGGCCTCAAATTCCCCGAAGGCCCCGTCGCCATGCCGGACGGTTCTGTGATCCTGGTCGAGATCGCGCGCGAGACGCTCACCCGCGTCACGGCCGACGGCAAGCAGCACATCATTGCGAAGCTTGGCGGCGGCCCGAACGGCGCGGCGATGGGCCCCGGCGGCAAGATCTATGTGACCAACAATGGCGGCTTCAAATGGATTGAGCGGCCCGACGGCCGCCTCTTCCCCGGCACGCAGCCCGCTTCCTACAAGGGCGGCTCGATCCAGGTGGTCGATCCGGAGACCGGCAAGTTCGAGACGATGTACGACAGTTGCGATGGCCGCAAGTTGAACGGTCCGAACGACCTGGTGTTCGACGATGCCGGCGGTTTCTGGTTCACCGATTTGGGCAAGACGCGCGAGTACGACAACGATCGCGGCGCCGTCTACTACGCCAGGGCCGATGGTTCGAAGATCGAGCAGAAGGTGTTCCCGCTGGAGCGGCCCAACGGTTGCGGCCTCTCGCCCGACGGCAGGACGCTGTACGTCGTGGAGACGCCGACGGCGCGCCTCTGGGCCTTCGACCTTTCCGCGCCCGGCACGATCAAGGACGCCAACGGCCCGTATCGCGGCGAGAAAGGCCGCGTCGTGACCGGCCTCGGTGGCTATCAGATGTTCGATTCGCTGGCCGTCGACTCCGCCGGCCACATCTGCGTCGCGACCCTGATCACCGGCGCCGTCTCCGACATCTCGCCCGACGGCCAGTCGGTGACGCAATACAAGTTGCCCGACGCGATGGTCACCAACGTCTGCTTCGGCGGCAAGGACCTCCGGACGGCCTACGCCACGCTCTCGATGACCGGCAAGCTGGTCAGCTTCGAATGGCCGCGTCCTGGTTTGAAGCTCGAGTATCTGAACAAGTGACGGTTATCGGCAAGCGAAGGCGTCCTAGCCTTCGCTCGCTGCTGTAAGGCGCATCGGTCGCGACCGAAGGGGCAATCCCACCTACTACGTCACGCCGACCGCCCCCGGGCTTCCAACGGCTCACGACGCGATCCGGTCCTGCGGCGGTTCAGAATTCCCCCCGCGGATTTCCAGCGTCCGACAACTGGAACGGGGCAATCCCGCCATTACATTTCGGCGACGCGAAGCTCCTCGGCTCGCTGGCAGGCTTCAGCCGCAGCCTTGTACTGCTTCAGATCCAGGTGGGCGCGCGCCAGAAATTCATAGTGAACCGGCTTCTTGTAATGATTGTTCGCGACGCTCTTGAGCAGGCTGCGGGCGGCGGATCGCTGCTTGGCAGAAACGAGGGCGCGAACGGCCAGGCACGTCGCCTCGAGGCGTACGGCTCGGTCGGTCTTGATTTCCGATATCTGCTCGTAAACCCTCGTCATTTGATCCCAGTCGCTCCGTGCGAAGGAATCGCGCATTTCTCCAATCAGCTTCTTGCCGATTTCCGCAGGATCTTCCTCAGTCAAAGCTTCTCCCAATATTTCATCCAGAATGCTGAATAGAGCCGGCTGCGGCGGACCTCTACCGACCTCAACTTTGATGTCGAACAATGGTCTGGGCGCGCCCAGCTTGGTTAGCACAAATCGTGCCCACCGAACAACTGCCGGCGTGTGAATATCGCGATACGGGCCCTCGCAGGCTCTAGAAGTGGCCCTTCCAGAAGCTGGGCCCTGCATCCGGCGCGCCAGTCTTTCTGCCGTACGGCTCGCCCTGCGACATCCATACCCACGCCGACATGCGGCCTTGCCGAAAAGCCTGTCGGACGCTGTCTGTCAGACTTTGGCGGCTCGCGCGCGCTTTACTTTGCAGCGCGCCGGCCACCCAGTTCCCGCGGCGGCTCACGGCTTCGGCGAATGCTTGCCGTTTCGGATCGGATACCGGCCCGCTCGCTCTTCTGACCTCGAGATGCGCCATGATCACCGCAATCGCAGCAAGTGAGCCCGGTACCCTCGAAGAGCCGGCCCTGTGCGGGCGCCAGAAATGGCTATCCGCGTGGGCCTGATCGTCGATGCGAGCGCCTGCTTCGAAGCCGGCCGCGAGCGAGCGCTTGTTGATTGGACCGCTATCCAAAGAAGGCATTTCGACGAAGAACCCGCCCGGATCAGAGCCGCGCCTCGTCAGGGCCTGTCGATGTGATCCAGCGGCCAGATCGGCCGACGCAGGCGGGTGTATTGAAAGCGTGAGGCATCGGTCGAGCAGAGGCCCCCGGCATCGACCAGCATCACCTCCCGCGCGATCGGCTCGAAGGCCGCACGGAAATGCTGCGAACTCTTCACGACCACGACATTGCGAGTGTGCGGATCGATGCCCTGACTGAGGAAGACCTGGAGATCGATCGTGTGCATCCGCGTCGACGTCGTGACGACATCAATGCCACCCAGGCGCAAGACAGCGGTCGGCCCGAGCGAGATCTGGACACCGGCGTTCATCGGTCCGTCGTTGCGGAAAGTGCCGTCGGAGAGATGCCTCACTTCTGCCGTCGCCTGCACGGGAGCGCCCAGCGAGGGGTCGGTGTGGCCGCCGAGCGCCACGTCGATGCGCGCGCCGACGCCGGCGTCCATCGCCTGCTGGACGGTGCCGGGATCGAGGATCGTGCCGACCGCTACGCCGGGAATGCCGGCGTCGAGAAGCGCGCGCAGGAGATTGGGTGCATCGTTGTAGCCGCCGCCGCCGGGATTGTCGGTGCCCTCGGCCAGGACCAGCGGCCTGTCCCCGCCGCTCCGCGCGGCGGCCACCGCCTCGTCGATCGAGCGATAGGACGACGAGAACTCGGTGCGGCGTGACCACATTTCCGCAATCAGCGCCTCGGCCGCGTGCGCGGCGGTGGCTTCCGCCCCCGGCTCGTGGCTCACGGCGATCGAAGGGCCGGCCCACGGGATGTCGGACCAGGTGAAGCCCACCTGGATGGAAACCGCGTGCAGTCCCGGCTGCTTCTCGAACGCTTCGGCGCGGGCCAGCAGGTCGCGCATGATGCCGGGCTGCGTCGTGCGGCCGTGATCGGCGCCCTTCAGCATCGCCGGCTGCACCAACAGGCAGCGCGGCTGCTTGTGTCCCCTCAGCGCATCCTCGACAAGCTGGGCAGCCTGCACCGCGCGCTCGTAGCCGTCGATATGCGGATAGGTGCGATAGCTCACCAGCGCATTGGCATGGCGCGCCATCCGGGCCGTGGCGTTGGCATGCAGGTCGAGCGTCGCGACCACCGGTACGTCGGGACCAACCACGCCGCGCACCGCCTCGAGCAGCGCGCCCTCGGCATCGTCCTCGGTCTCGCTGACCATGGCGCCGTGCAATGAGAGGCAGACCGCATCGATCCTACCGGCCTTCCGTGCCGCCTCGAGGATCAGGTCGCGGATATGCTCCCACGCCTCCCGTGTCAGACGGCCCGAGGGCGTCGTGTTGGCCGCCACGCCCCAGACCGGTTCCCAGCCATGCTTCTCGGCCGCGTCGATGAAGCCGCCGAGTTCGTTCCGGGTGCCGGCGAAATGCGGAACGATTGCTTCTCCCTCGACCAGCCGTTGGCGCCGGTAGTCCTCGAGCGTGGTCGGCAACCTGGAAAAAGTATTGGTCTCGTGCATGAACTGCGCGATCAGGACCCGGCTGGCCATGTCGGAACTCCCCGCCCTACCGCTTCTCGACGTTCCAGAAGACTGTTACCGGTGAGCTGACGTTGCCCGTGACGTTCTTGCGACGGGCCATGGCGCTGGTGTACTGGCCGAGGAAGGCGTGGGTCGGCACCTCGGCGGCGCGGAGCTGGATCTTCTCCACGATTTCCTTGCGCTTGGCCTCGTCGGGCTCGTCGGCGAAGGCGCTGCGCAGCCGGACCAGCTCCTCGTCGCACGGCCAGCCGAACGGGGCCTTGTCGCAGGTCGCCACGATGAAGCCCAGCGCCAGCGGATCGAGCGCATCCGGCGCCGACGTCGACGTGATCAGCACGTTCCAGCCGCCTTTGTCCGGCGGGTCCTTCTTGGCGCGGCGCGCGACCAGCGTCTGCCAGTCCATCGACTGCATGTCGACCTTCATGCCGGCCTTCTCCATCAGCGACTTGGCGATCGGCGCCATGTTGGCCAGCGCATAGAGGTCGGTCGAGTGCAGCAGCACGACCGGCGTGTTGTCGTAGCCACCCTCCGCCAGGAGCTGTTTGGCCTTGGCGAAATTGCTTTCGTACTTGTCCTCGAAGCCCGCCGTCGTCTCGTACGGCCCGCCGCAGATGAACATGGCCTTGCAGACCTGGTAGAACTGCGGATCACCGATCACGCCGTCGAGGAAGTCCTTCTGGTTCAGCGCGTACAGCATCGCCTGCCGGTTCTTGGCGTTGTCGAACGGCTTGTGGAGCTGATTGAAGCGATAGATGTACTGGCTGCCCCACTTGCTGGGGTTGATCAGCTCGGCGTTGCGGTCCTTCTTGAGCAGCGGATAGAGGTCGTGCTGCGGCGCCTCGATGATGTCGATCTCACCGGCGTGCAGAGCACTCACCGCGGTCTGCTGGTCGGGCATGGCGATCCACTCGACACGGTCGACCTTGGCGATCTTGCCTCCGGCCAGGCCCGACGCCGGTTCGGCCCGCGGCTTGTACTTGGGATTCCTGACATAGACCGTCTTGTCACCGGGCTTCCATTCGTCGGCCTTGAAGATGAACGGGCCGGAGCCGACGAACTCCTTGATCTGGTCGTTGGGCGAGGTCTCGGCGACCCGCTTCGGCATGATGAAGGGATTGCCCGACGGCTTGGACAGTGCCTGCAGGACGACGCCGGTCGGCGACTTCAGCACGAGCTGGAAGGTCTTCGCGTCGACCGCCTTGGCCTCGGAAAGCTTGCCCCACAGGATCTGGCCCACCGAGTCGCGCACCGCCCAACGCTTGAGCGACGCCAGCACGTCGTCGGTCGTGACCGGCTGGCCGTCGTGGAATTCGAGCCCGTCGCGCAGGGTGAAGGTCCAGGTGAGATTGTCCGGCGTGACGCTCCAGCTCTCGACCATCTGCGGCTTGACCTTGAGGTCGCCGTCGAGCGCGAACAGCGTGTCGTAGACCATGTAGCCGTGGTTGCGCACGATGAAGGCCGACGTCCAGATCGGGTCGAGGATCTTGAGGTCGGAATGCATGACGACGCGCAACGTCTTCGCCTGCTGGGTCTGCTGCCCGTACGCGACGGACAGTGTGAGGCACGGTGGGGCGGCCGACGCCGTGAGCGCGGCGATGGCAAAGATGGACAATTTCCTGAGCACGCGCCCTCCCGGTCGTTGATTGCCGTGCCGGGAGGCTAGAGGAGGGCGGTCGTGATGCGGAAGTTCATTCGGTTCGGCTGGTCATTCCTTCGTCTCATGGCCGGTTTCCGCGCAGCTCCGTCGCGAGTGCCGCGACGGCGGACGGTTGCGGGCGAGGCGATGCAGCACCCTGCGGCAGTTCTAATGCGCGGCCTGTCGGTCTCCTTTCGAATTTGAACTTCGGATGGAGGGCCAATGGCGCGCTATGCCAAACGCTGCGACGTCAGGCCGGCTCGCTTGCCTTGGCGCGGACCGGGAGTTTCCAGCCGGGGCGGACGAAGTGACAGGTGTAGCCGTTGGGAATGCGCTCCAGGTAATCCTGATGCTCGGGCTCGGCTTCCCAGAAGTCGGCGGTTTGCGCCACCTCGGTGACGACCTTGCCGGGCCACAGGCCGGAAGCCTCGACATCGGCAATCGTATCCTCGGCGATGCGGCGCTGCTCGTCGGTCGTGTAGAAGATCGCCGATCGGTAGCTGGTCCCGCGGTCGTTGCCCTGGCGGTTCATCGTCGAGGGATCGTGGATCTGGAAGAAGAATTCGAGGATCTTGCGATAGCTCGTCTTCGCCGGATCGAAGATGATCTCGATGGCTTCGGCATGGCCATCGTGGTGGCGATAGGTCGCGTTCGCGACGTGGCCGCCCGTATAGCCCACCCGCGTCGACACGACCCCCGGCATGCGACGGATCAGGTCCTGCATGCCCCAGAAACAGCCACCGGCCAGTACTGCGCGTTCTTCGCTCATTTCACGTCCTCCACCTGGTCGAGATAGGCGCCATAACCTGCCGCCACCATGTCGTCACGATGGACGAACCGCAGCGAGGCCGAATTGATGCAATAGCGCAGCCCGCCACGATCGCGCGGTCCGTCCGGAAAGACATGCCCGAGATGGCTGTCACCATGCGTCGAGCGGACCTCGATGCGCATCATGCCGAGCGAGCCGTCCTTCAGCTCGGCGACATTGGCGGGCTCGATCGGCTTGGTGAAGCTCGGCCAGCCACATCCCGACTCATATTTGTCGGACGACGCGAACAGGGGTTCGCCCGAAACGACGTCGACATAGACGCCCGGCTCCTTGTTGTGCAGCAGCGCGCCAGTGCCGGGACGTTCGGTACCGCTTTCCTGCGTCACGTAGAACTGTTCCCGCGAGAGCTTCGCCACGGCCTCGGGAGATTTTTTGTAAGTCTGCATTTCGGGCTCCTGTCGCCACACCTGCCTGAGACCGAAGAATATAGGCTGCAGGCGCCACTCTGCCAGTGCGGCGGCACCGCAGGGCAGATCACCTTCGGGTCTCCGGTCGTCGATCCGCACGCGCAGCGAGTATTGCGATCGCGTTTCGGATCGGATTCAATCCAGTGGGTTCCTGCTGTGGGTCGCGACGTATCCCTCGCGATGGCTCTCCGGCGGACAGGAGCGCGTTCGCCGGGGTATGAAGGCGGCATGGCCGTTGGAAGCTGCCTTCCGCGGGATGGGGCTGGCCGACCAACGCCAAAAAGGCGCTTTCAAGGCAGCTCCCGATTGTCTGTCGGTGCCCTAGACAGGCGATGGCCAGATGGGGTGAAATGTTGCTATCATAACGACGGCACGGTTTTCGCGCCGGAAATTGAGGACACTAACCAAATGGCTTCAGGTACCGTTAAGTGGTTCAACGCCACCAAAGGATTCGGATTCATCCAGCCCGACACGGGCGGCAAGGATGTCTTCGTCCACATCAGCGCGGTCGAGCGTGCCGGGCTCAACGGCCTGAATGAAGGTCAGAAGATCACCTACGAAGTTCAGGTCGAGCGCGGCAAGGAAGCCGCGGTTAATCTCAAGGCCTGAGCACGCGCTCGGCCTCGGTGTCGGTCGCCCTCTCCTCAAGGAGGGCTTTGCCGTCACTTGAGAAACGAACGAAACGATTGCGCGCTCGTCGATCAAGGGGCGCGATGCTATCGGGAAGGGCTCCAGACACCGTTGATCGCGGTGTCTGGAGCCTTTTTTCGTAAACGCCAGTGGCGCTCGGGATCATTTGCCCGTCGCAAGAGTGGGTAGCGGAGCGGTGAGGGTTCGCTTTCACCGTTTGGCTCCATTTTTTGCCACAAAAATCCCGATCTTCCCTGTGTAAACCGAGCACGCGTTCACAGTGGCGCGAACAGTGCATGGGATGCTCGACGAATAGTCGGCGTCGCGGTAGGCAGGACGAGTATGCGTTTCGTAGCAGTCCTTCTGGTTTTTGCGGTCGCGTCGCTCGCCTCGGTTCTGGGTGCCGGAGAGCTTCGCGCTGCGACCATCGACTCCATCGCGGCGTCCAAGCCCCCGAGCCCGTTGTCGCGAACCGACGCCGTGGAGAGCCCGAGGCTGCGCCTGACGGGCATGATCGAAGCCGGAGACGCGGAAAAGCTGCGGGACCTGCTGGTCAAGCTTCAGGTTTCGGCGCCGCCGAAGCCCGGAATGCCGCTTGCAGCGATCGAGCTGAGCAGTCTGGGCGGCAACCTTTCGGAGGGAGTCCGGATCGGCGAGTTGCTGCGAAGCTTCAAGATCGTCGCGGTCGTGCGAAAGGAAGACCTCTGCCTGTCGGCCTGTGCCCTCGCTCTTCTGGGCGGCAACGCCGTGCGCGCCGTGGCGGCCTATCCGTCGGATTGTAACGTCGAGATTGGCGGCAAGGTTGCCTTCCACAATTTCTTCCTCGATCGTACCGAGCTGCGCGGCCTGACCCATGACGACCCCGTGGCGAGCCGTCTCCAGGGCTTCGCTGACGCGCGTGGCGGCGCCGCGATGCTGATCAAATATGCCGCCGACATGGGGCTGCCCCCGACCTTCGTGGCTACCCTGATGGCGAGGCCGGTCGAGGAATTCCAGTACGTCGAGACGATCGGCGAGTTCCTGGCGCTCAACCTCTGCCCGATCGGCCTCGGGCGTCCGTCGCTGCCGATGTCCCACCAGGCCGCAAACATCTGCAACAACTCGCTCGCCACGCCGGCGCCGCTGTCTGCCTTCATAGTCGGCCCGATCACCGCGCCGCAGGTTCGACAGTACATGCTGGAGCGCGTGCAGGACGGCATGACCGCCGCCAAGGCGAAGGGCAAGCTCGCGGACCAGCTCGCCACCTGGTCGGTGATGCGGGCGAAGGAAGAGGTCGACAAGCTCTACGACGATCTTCGCGCGGCGGGCGTAGCCCTGCCCGAGATCGTCGGTCCGACCTTCGAGGTCGCCATCAACCAGGGCGGTAGCTATCGCGCCGCCTGCTATGTCAGCCTCTCGGCGACCGATCCGGACAAATACGAAGTCGTCGTCCAGGGCGCGCGCAGCCTTCTCGAGCCGACGCGGGTGCCGCCGGCCAATGCGCGGCGGATGTTCCTGTACGACCGGCACGATGTCGTCAACCAGCGTCCGTCGTCCGACGTGCGCGGCCTCATTCCGGATTCACGGGATATCGAGGACCCACAGGCCGCGCCGCTCAGCTCCGGCCGACCGCCCAAGCGCGGCGACGCCGCAAGGCAGTAGGGATCGC
>JABMNB010000795.1 GCA_013205335.1 Rhodospirillales bacterium | reverse complement strand
TGCACTTCAAACTTGAATCCACACCCTCACTTCGTTCGGGATGACAGCGTTTTCTGCATGGGCGCGCGGCGCCAGCCTCGGCAGAATTGTCATCCTGAACGAAGTGAGGGACCTTTGGCTTTCGTCACAAGGAAAAGGCGTCGCGGTTTCCCGCGACGCCCCTTCGGAGATGGTAGGCTGCTACCTACTACTTAGTGGGTGAGGGCCGCCGGGCCGTTGCCGGCCTGGACGGGGATCGCGCGGGGCTTCTTCTCCTCCGGGATCTCACGCTGCAGATCGACGGTCAGCAGGCCGTTGGCAAGCTTCGCGCCCGTGACCTTCACATGGTCGGCCAGCTGGAAGCGACGCTCGAAGTTGCGGCCGGCGATGCCACGATACAGGTACTGTTTCTCGTCCTGGCTCTCGGACGGAGCGGCCTGGCCGGTGACCAGAAGCTCGTTTTCCTTCTGGGTCACGTTCAGCTCGGCTTCGGCAAAGCCTGCAACCGCCATCACGATCCGGTAGGCGTTGTCGCCGGCCTTCTCGATATTGTACGGGGGGTAGCCATTGGCGGTGGTCTGGCTGGCCGCTGAATCGAGCAAATCGAAGACCCGGTCGAAGCCGACGGTGGCGCGATAGAACGGGGAATAGTCGACAGTACGCATTTGATCATCCTCTCTTGAGCGATGGTGGACGTTCCCGCCCCGAATGGGCGCGGGGAACGATTGGGATTTGGGGGCGGAAAGGGCCGCTTCAAGGGCGATAAAAATTTCCTTCTCCGGACCTTGAACGGCAGGAAATGCTCCCTTCCGGAGAACCTTCGGAAATTCAACTCATGGCCAATGTGCGAGATATCGCCAGATCAAAGGCGGTAAGCGCGCATCGGCGCCCAACCCTTCAAGGAGAGAGTCTATGCCGCTGTTTAGCGAAGCGGGGCTTCCCGCCTCCTACGTCGCTCTGCCGTTCGCCGAGTGGCAGGCGCGGCCCGAATGGCCGGCGGTGTTGCTGGCCAACACCGATCCGGCAGAGTACCTCGCGCCGCATCTCGGCCGCCTGCGCCTGATCGTGCTCGACTTTCCCAAGTTCAGCGACGGTCGCGCCTACAGTCAGGCGCGTCTCCTGCGCGGCCGCATGGGCTATCGCGGCGAGCTCCGCGCGACGGGCGGCGTGCTCCAGGATCAGGTGGCATTCATGCTGCGCTGCGGGTTCGATTCCTTCGAGAGCGAGCAGGCGGGCTTCGGCGAAGCGCTCGCCAGGGCGCGCACCCTGTTCAGCGTTGTCTATCAACCGACCGAGGACGACCAGGTGCCGGCCTCGCTGCGCCGGCTCGCGCAGGGCAACGTCGCGGCGTCGTGATCAGCGCTCGCTTTCGGGCTGGGCCTCCAGCCACTTCAGGCCGTCCTCGGCCGAGTCGAAAATCTGCGCCTGGCCGGTAAACTTGCCGAGATTCACGTATCGCCGGGCGAGGTCGGCGTTGTGCCCTGGCCTGGGGATCAGTGCGAGTGGCCCGCGCTTGGCGAGGCTTGCATAGGCCGCCGCGCGGGCAGCGAGTGTCATGACGTCCTGCTCGTCGTAGGTTCCGTCGCCCTTGCTGGCGTCGAACAGCTTGCGATAGGTGAGGGCGTCCTGGGCCACGACCGCGTCGGCGCAGTCCTCGATGTCCTTCAGCACGATGACGCCCAGGACCCGGGCGTGGACGAAGCGCTTTTCGTGATCGATCGTGTACTCGATGGGCATGGGCGGACTTTAGGCGAATGGCCCGGCGGCCGTCGAGCCGCTTGGCGGCACTCGCCACCCGGGATAGGCTCCGTCCCATAGCCGGGGATACACCGGCGGGAGGAAGCGACATGATCAAGGGAGCAACGGGCGCCGTGCTGGCGCTCGCAATGGGCTGGCTCGCGCTTGCGATGCCGGCCTCGGCACAAACCTTCGTGAACATCCGCTCGCAGGATGCTCCGAAGTACGATCCGCACAGCAATACGTCGAGCGGCATGGGGCATCCCATGTTCATGATGGGCGACACGCTGGTCGCGCTCGACTGGGACCTGAAGAGCGTCCATCCGTTGCTGGCCAAGTCGTGGACGGTCTCGGAGGACCGGCTCACCTATACGTTCTCGTTGCGGGACGACGTCACCTTCTGCAGCGGAAAGAAGTTCACGGCGGACGACGTGATCTACTCCTTCACGCGGCTGTCCGATCCCTCGGCCCGCTGGCCGTTCTACTGGCGGCTCGGCGAGATCGACAGCCTGACGGCGCCCGACCCCTACACACTCGTCTACAAGCTCAAGCGACCGCATTCCGAGCTGCTGGTCGACCTCGCGAACTTCGCCGCGACGATCATCAACAAGGAGAACGTCGAGGGGCTCGGCGCCGACTTCGGCGTGAAGGGCTTCGACGGTACCGGCCCGCTGTGCTGGGAAAGCTTGCAGCCGCGCAAGGAGCTCGTGCTGAAGCGCCACGATGCCTACAAATGGGGCCCGACCGGCGTCTACGCCAACAAGGGCCCGGTGAAGTACGAGAAGATGATCTGGCGCATCGTGCCGGAGGAAACGACCCGCATCGCCACGATGCTCTCGGGCCAGGCCGATTTCTGCCACTGGAACCCGCTGCAGGCGATCGAGAGCTTCAAGAAGGCGCCGAATCTCGCCGTCTACGAGCCGACTGCCGATTTTGCGATGTATTACTGGGGGCTGAAGAGCACGCGCGAGAACCTGCAGGACAAGCGAGTCCGCCAGGCGCTCGCCCATCTCGTCGACCGCGAGGAGATCAACAAGGCGATTTTCTTCGGCCAGGCCGAGACGGCGCGGTCGCTCGTCCATCCCAAGGCGCTCGACTTCGAGCCGGCAACACTCGACGTGCTCACGACGCGCGATCCGGAGAAGTCGAAGAAGCTGCTCGACGAGGCGGGCTGGAAATTGGGACCCGACGGCTTTCGCCACAAGGACGGCAAGAAGCTAGAGCTGCTGATGTATTCGTACACGGTGGGGCAGAACCCAAAGCTGTCGGAGGTGCTGCAGGGCGCGGCCCGCACGGTCGGGATCGACATCAAGATCCAGACCTGGGATCCCACGGTCTTCTTCCAGAAGATCGCCCAGCAGGATTACGACATCTGGACGTTGTCGGTGCCCTACACGTCGGCCGGCGACCAGATGTATCTCTATTATCATTCCAAGAACCGGCCGGTGCCCAACCGTACGATGTGGAACGATGCCGAGACCGACCGCATACTCGATGCCGGGCGCACGGCGACCAACGACGCCGACCGCGAGAAGGCTTTCAAGGAGATCCAGCGCCGGATGCATGACGAAGCGCTGATGATCCCGTCGGCGCATTCGCGGCTCTTTCTTGTGGCCAAGAAGAGCATCAAGAACGTGCGCTCGCACGGCATCTACAGTGCCGCGCTCTACAAGGGGCTGGACGTCCAGCCCTGACTTCGGGATCGTGAAGGCATGACCACGATCTACGGCATCAAGAACTGCGACACGATGAAGAAGGCGCGCGCCTGGCTGGACAAGAAAGGCGTCGCCTACGACTTCCATGACTACAAGGCGGCCGGCATCGACCGCGGCCGTCTCGAAGGCTGGGCCCGCAAGGTCGGCTGGGAGGTGCTGCTGAACCGCGCCGGCACGACCTTCCGCAAGCTGCCCGACAAGGACAAGGAAGGACTGAGCGAGGCCAAGGCGATCGCGCTGATGATGGCCCAGCCCTCGATGATCAAGCGGCCGGTCCTCGAGGCGGGCGGCAAGCTGCTCGTCGGCTTCAAGCCCGACCAGTACGAGACGCTCGCCTAGGCAGCCCCTGGCAACGCGCACCGTCCTGCAGGAGAGTGCGATGCACTCGACATGGCGGTGGTCTGCGCCGCAACAGCCGATGGCGTCACTTCGCTTGACGCCGGCATGGCGTCGACCGGAAAAACACGGGAAGGGGGCCTGAACGCAGGCAATCGAACCGCCGCCTCCCGTTGACCGGCCGGCGGTCCTGCGCCGGGAGAGGCCGTCATGATTGACCTCGTTGTGCGAGTGCACCATTCGGTCCGGCTGACCGGCACGCAGGTCAGGCCATCGCCCGGTACTCGGAGGCCGTCGGATACGGGTCGGAGATCACGTCCGATCAGGCGACTTGAAGCATAAGTCGATGGATGCCCGCTACATGAGCCGGGCGATCCTCTCCAAGAATGTTTATATATATCAGCAGTTTATATGATTTATTTGACATATCGAAAGAAATTTTGGAGGATTGACCCATAAGCCCTTCGATGGGCACTAAAAAATTGATTTCCAATGGCTCAGAACGCCGTCCCTCCTTATTTGAGGTCTAGAATGAAGACTTTCTCCGTTGCTCTTCTCGTCCTGCCCCTCGC
>JABMNB010000794.1 GCA_013205335.1 Rhodospirillales bacterium | reverse complement strand
TCAGAAGAGGGTACCAAGTGTTAGATTCGTTCCACTAGGAGGTGAGCCAGATGGCCATCGCGGATGGCTCCAGCACCGTGCAGCACGTCCAAACCTGAACGGCCCGCGTCGAAAGGCTAAGGCGTTCCCGGCTGGTAGAAATTGCATGGCGGTAACGGCAGGAAATCAGCCTCCAAATAATTTGGCCAAGGCCAACGCAATGTTGTTGGCCCAGCATTGCGCCTGTGCTTCGATAATACAAGCTGCATGCGTCGACAGGCAGATCAAGATAAAAACAGACAATCAAGGAAACGCACATGGAACGAACACTCGCTTCGACCAAGTCAGTTCCCGCTTGCGCGCGCAGTTTCGCGACGTCGTTGTCGCGCCATTGCCTGGTCGGCGCGATGGCGCTGCTGATCGCCGCGCCCGCGATAGCGCAGTCCGACAAGACGCTACGCGTTGTCATGCACTCGGATCTCAAGATCCTCGACCCGGTGTGGACCACGGCTTACATCGTGCGCAATCACGGCTACATGATCTACGACACGCTGTTCGCGCTCGACGGCAAGCTGCAGCCGCAGCCGCAGATGGTCGACAGCTGGACAGTGAGCGACGACAAGCTCGTCTGGATCTTCAAGCTGCGCGACGGACTCAAGTGGCAGGACGGCAAGCCGGTGACCACCGCCGACGTGTTGCAATCGATCAAGCGCTGGACCGACAAGGACACGCTGGGCGGCTTGCTCGCCAAGTCAACGAACGAGATGAAGGCGGTCGACGACCGGACTTTCCAGATCGTGCTCAAGGAGCCGTTCGGGCTGATGCTGAAGGCGCTCGCCAAGCCGGCCTCGGTGCCGCTGTTCATCATGCCCCAACGGGTCGCCGAGACGCCGCTCAGCCAGCAGATATCCGACACCACGGGCTCCGGACCGTTCATCTTTAAGAAGGACGAATGGAAGCCCGGCGAGAGGGCCGTCTATGTCCGCAATCCCGACTACAAGCCGCGCGCCGAGCCGCCCTCCGGCCTGGCCGGCGGCAAGGTCGCCAAGCTCGATCGCGTTGAATGGGTGTCGATCCCCGACACGCAGACGGCCATCAACGCTCTGGAACAGGACGAGATCGACATGATCGAGGCACCTGCGCACGACCTGTTGCCGGTGCTGGAAAAGAACAAGAATGTCGAGGTCATCATCCCCGACTCGCTCGGCAGCACCTACATCTTCCGCTTCAACTGGAAGCAGCCGCCGTTCAACGACGTCCGCTATCGTCGAGCCGCCGCGCTCACGCTCAATCAAGAGGATTTCCTGCGGGCCGTCATCGGCGACCCGCGCTACTACAAGAAGTGCAAGGCTATGTTTAGCTGCGGCGGACCGCTGGAGACCTCGGTCGGCATGGACGGGATGTTCGAGTCGCGCTTCGAGGAGTCGAAGAAGCTGCTGAAGGAATTGGGCTACGACGGCACGCCGGTCGTGCTGCTGCAGTCGACCGACCTCGCCGTGCTCACCAACCTGGCGCCGGTGGCCAAGAACCTGCTCGAACGCGGCGGCTTCACGGTCGACATGCAGTCCATGGACTGGCAGACGCTGGTCGGCCGGCGCGCCAAGAAGATCCCGATTGCGGAAGGCGGCTGGAACATCGCCATGACCGCGACCACGGCCGTGCTGCTGCTCGATCCGGTCAACAACCACTATGCGGAGGCCAGCGGCGATCGCGCCCAGTTCGGCTGGCCGCTCGATCCGGAGATCGAGCAACTTCGCGCCGCTTTCGTTCGTGAAAGCGACCCCAAGAAACAGATGGAAATCGCCAAGAAGGTGCAGATGCGCATCATCAGCGAGGGTGTCACGATCCCGCTCGGACAGTTCCAGCAGCCGATGGCGCGGCGTAAGAACGTGACGGGCAACATGGAGGCGCCAGTGACCGTCTTCTGGAACATCGAGAAGAAGAAGTAGCGGGGCGCTACGCTCTATTGGGCGGCCGGGCGTAGACGGCGGCAAGCTGGCGCAACACCAGGCGGCGTGTCCGGCGTCAGCACCTGTGAGACACGTGTGGATGCCTGTGCCTGCTCAAAACTCCAAAAGCCCAGGAAGCGAGCGTTTCACGTGCCATGGTCATACTGTCATCGGCATGATCACGCTTCTGTCTGCCCTCGGTTCCCTGCTCTCGTTCCGGGTTCGTAGTCGCCTCACGGTGGAGCTCGAACTCGTCGCCCTGCGCCATCAGTTGATGTGGTGGAACGGCCCCGCCGCTTCCGGCATCTGAGTGCCACGGCGTGTCCGTTCGACATGCTCACACAAACGGAGCCGTTCCATGGAGCAGATTACTACCATCGGTCTGGACCTGGCCAAGCAGGTTTTCCAGGTTCATGCCGCCGACGCCGGTGGCGTCCCGATTTTCAACCGCAAGCTCCGGCGAGCTGAAGTGCTGCAGTTTTTCGAAAAGACGCCGGCCTGTCTGGTCGGGATGGAGGCTTGCGGCAGCGCGCATTACTGGGCGCGCGAGATCAGTGCGCTGGGGCACGACGTGCGGCTGATCCCGCCGGTCTACGTGAAGCCGTTCGTGAAGCGCGGCAAGACCGACGCGGCGGATGCCGAAGCGATCAGCGAGGCGGTGACCCGCAAGACCATGCGCTTCGTGCCGGTAAAATCCGCTGTCCAGCAGGCGGCTGCCGTTGTGCTCAAGACCCGTGCCCTTCTGGTCAACCAGCGCACCCAGGTGATCAACGCGCTGCGTGCCCACCTGTCGGAGTTCGGCATCATTGCCGCCGCCGGCACAACAAAGGTTGCGGGGCTGATCTCGATCGTGCGCGACGAGACGGATCTGCGTCTTCCGAAGGCTGCCCGTCATGCCTTGATGGAAGTCGCCAGCCAGATAGAGGCGTTGAAGGCGCAGATCGAGAAGCTCGAGAAGGTGATCGTCGCGACCGTCAAGCGTGATGATGATGCTCGGCGACTGGTCACCATCCCCGGTGTTGGCGCCATCACCGCTGCTTCCGTCAGGGCGCTTGTCCCCGATCCTGGCGGCTTCGAGTCCGGCCGGCACTTCGCGGCCTGGCTGGGCTTGACGCCGAAACCGCATTCCAGCGGCGGCAAGGAGCGGTTGGGGCGCATATCGAAGATGGGCAATCCCGCGTTGCGCTCGCTCCTGGTGGTTGGTGCGACCGCGGTGCTGAGGCATGCGCGGGGCAATCCAAACGCTTCCAGGTGGATCACTGCTCTCCTGGCGCGGCGGCCTTACAAGGTCGTTGCCGTCGCGCTGGCCAACAAGATGGCCCGCATCGTCTGGGCGCTGCTCGTCAAGGGCGGCAGATACCAGGAGAATGGCGCGAGGAACCAGATGGCGGCCGCTTGATCGATACGTCCAAATAGACCAACGCGGAAGCTGACAGAGGCAGGTGCAAAGCCAGACGATTCCAGTGGGACGAAATCCCGACGCGAGACAGGCCGTTATGTTCAATGCGCTCACAGCGCGATCAGTTGATCAGCCACTCGCGTCTCGGACTTCATCGAGGCCAGCGGTCGATGACCGCGCAAGTAGGCCGGACATATGACTGCACCGCTCCCGTTTCGCCATCGTTTGAAAAAGCACTTGCCTCAGGGGCCGTTCCACATATGACCGTCCTGCGCCGGCAACGTCCTGGCCGACCTCGGCTCGGCAAACCAATTCCATGGCCGGATGACGTCTTGCGCAGGGCCGGCAGCCAGATATTCGTTCCGCGCCAGCAGCTCCTGGTCCACCGTCCCCTGTCACGTAGGCCAGGATAGAGTGGAAGTCGTCGGCCCATCTTCTGAACGGCGCGTTGACAGGGCGACATCACTCTCGATTCACGTCGACTGAATCTGCGACTTCCAAATCCCTCGTGACGCTGCCACCTGCCCGTGCCAGCGTAACCTGCAAGGGCAATGACCTGGGAACCGGGCATTCAGGGAGGGAACGATGACGAAGCTAAATGACGTCGTGCGCCTTTTCGTGATCGGAGCGTCAATGATTCTCGGAGTTGGTCTGCTCGTTGTATTCGGGCAGTCGGCTCTTGAGCTAATTGCTTTGCGTTGATGCTTGGGCTTGATCGGTTGAGGATCACGCGCCGTGCGCCCTGCCATCACTCTAATAGCTCTGCTCTTGGCCATGCCAGCAGCAGCGCAGACCGTCGTTGACGGCGATACGATTAAACTCAACGGCACGGCATTCCGCCTTCACGGCATCGACGCGCCCGAGACGAATCAGGCCTGCGCCGATGGCTGGCCGGCGGGACGAGCGGCGCTGACTTACCTGCGCGAGTTGATTCAGGACAAAGCGATCACCTGCGAAGCAAGAGGTACAGACCGCTATGGCCGAACGGTGGCGCTGTGCCGGGCAGACGGCGTCGATCTCGGTGGCGCCATGGTAAGCGGTGGTCACGCGCTCGCGTTCACTCAGTATTCGGCGCAGTACATCGCGCAGGAGGCGGCCGCTAAGGCAGCCGGGCGCGGCTTGCATATGCACGAGTGTATGGTCCCGTGGGCGTACAGGGCGCAACAGCGGGCCGAACAGAGGGCCTCGCGTTAACTGCCCATAGCTTCAGCCGATCGATAACCGGGAAGCGGGACAACTCACATGTGCCAGGGCATCTCAGAATGCGCGTGGTCCTGCGACCGTAACTCTAGAAACGACGAGAGCGAGGGCTAGACGCCCGCGCTGGCAATCTCAATGGCGTCAAGATCAACGCTCGCGTACCATCGCGACGATCGAGGTTCAGGCGAGGCAATGGCCAGCAACAATCAGGTCCGCAAGCTAGCTACGATCCTGGCGCTGGACGTGGCCGGCTACTCAGCGCGCACGGAGGCCGACGAACGGAAGACCACCGCCGAGATCGCGACGCTCCGCACGCTCATCGAAGACGTCGCCGTTTGCCACGGCGGGCGCATCTTCAGCACGGCCGGCGACGGCTTCATGCTTGAATTCGGCTCGTGCCTGGCGGCGGTTGAAGCGGCGTTCCGACTGGCCGAAACGTGCGAGCCGAAAGTTCGCATCGGCGTCCATCTGGGCGATGTGGTGGTGCAACCGAACGGCGATCTCCTCGGCCACGGCGTCAACGTCGCCGCGCGGCTGATGGCCAGGAGCGATCCGGGTGGCGCGCTGGTCTCGGCTGCCGTGCGTCAGACCATCCGCGATCCCATCGTCGACCGGCTGGTCTCCCGCGGCATTCTCCAGCTGGACAAGATGTCCGAGACCACCGAAGCGTTCGCTCTGTCCGGTGTCGAGGCTGCCGCCATTTCCGTTTCGCGCCCCGCGACGCCGCGAACCGAGCCATCGCTTGCCGTGCTTCCCTTCCAGAATCTCAGCGGCGACCCCGAACAAGCCTACTTCGCCGACGGCATGATGGAGGAAATCACCACTGCGCTCTCACGCATCCGCTCGATCTTCGTGATCGCCAGCGCCTCGACGCAGCAATACAAGGGCAAGCCGCCCAGCCCACAATCCATCCGGCGGGATCTTGGCGTGCGCTACATTCTCGAAGGCAGCGTGCGCAGAGCCGGCAATCGTGTGCGCATCGCGGTGAAGTTGACGGACGCCGCCGACGGTTCGCAATTGTGGGCGCAGCACTACGACGACACGTTAGACGACGTCTTCGCTCTGCAGGATAGAGTTGCGCTGAGCGTCGCCGGCATCATCGAACCGACGGTGCAGGACGTCGAGATCAGGCGTGCCGCGCATCGGCCGACATCGAACACGGACGCCTACGACCTCTATCTCAAGGCGGTGGCCTTGGTCGATACCTACGAGAAGGACGCCATGTTCGAGGCCGTTCGCCAGATCGACCGCGCGCTTGCGCTCGATCCGAACTATGCGCGCGCCTTGAGCGTGGCGGGCTACGCGCATGGCCAGATCGTCGTGTCGGGCTGGGCCGCCGACCTCGCGCCACACCGCAGGCTCGCCCTCGACTACGCCAGCCGTGCGGTGCGCCTGGCGCCCGAAGACGCCGACTCGTTATCATGGAACGCGACAACGTACATTGCGCTCGACGCGGACTATCCGCTGGCGAAAATACTGCTCGACCGATCGCTGGCGCTGAACCCCGGATCGTATATCGCCTGGATGATGAGCGCTTTCCTTCGCGCGGCCGAAGGCGATCCCGATACCGCGGCCGAGCATATGCAAACCTCGATGCGCTTGAATCCCAGTTCCTCCGACCGCGGGCATCAGCTGGGCGGCCTGGCGCTCGCGCGCTTCGGTCAGCGCCGCTTCGACGAAGCCGTGCAGCTTCTCAAGGAAGCGATTCCGCTCCAGCCCTCGGTGTCGTTCAACCTGGCGCTGCTCGCCGCGTGCCACGGTCACCTGCGCGACGCGAAGTCGGCGGCCGTCGCGCTCGAGCACTACGGCCGCGTCAGCACCATCGACGTCGACAAGCGCGTCAGCCTGTTCCGGCGCCCCGACCTGCGCGACCTCTATCTGGAAGGGATCGCCTTTGCGCGGCGCGCCTGACCATCAATTGATTTTGACAGTAGGCGACGTCAACGCTGCACATCGGCGGGGTCGTTGCTACGCTGAGTGAGCCCCTCTACGATCCAAAGTGGGGAGGTGAAGAAATTCCATCGGCCCCAGAGCGGCGCCGCTTGGCGGCAATCGTTGCAGCCGGTGCCGTGGGCTATTCCCGCCCGACACGATGGGACGAAAGCACGGCGGGAGCACAAGAGCCTGTGTCTGCTCAAAAGTCGAAACCACCGAGATGCATAGAGTTTTTGGCGCCGCAGTCATACCGTCTTCGGCATGCCCACGCTTCTGTCCGCCCCAGCTTCCCTGCTCTCGTTTCGGGTTCGTAGTCGCCTCACCCTGG